>JAZGBI010000098.1 GCA_036476315.1 Candidatus Neomarinimicrobiota bacterium
AGATGCCCAGCGACACGCCGGTCCTGACAATTCTGGATCCAGAGAACTGTGTCCTCGCCGTTCAACGAATTCTCCATCTTGCCGCAGAGGACACAGAGAAATAGAAAATGGCTGATAAGCCAACTGAGAAAATCATAGGTGCTGCCATTGAAGTTCATCGTACCCTTGGCCTTGGCAACCCTTCTTGAAGTTGCCATGGCTCAGGCGCTGTCATATCTGAAGGCAACCGATCTTAGTCGAGCGCTCTTAATCAATTTTGGCGAAAAGAGACTCGTTGACGGTATCAAAAGAATATCTCTGTAACCTCTGTGGCTAACAATCAAATGAATATCTCACCCCTTGATGACCGGTACCGGGATGAGGTCGAGGAACTTATCCCATTCTTTTCAGAAATGGGTCTCATGAAATACCGCATTCAAGTGGAAGTAGAGTATCTTGTCGCTCTGGGAAAGGAAAAAGGCATCCCACAGCTTCCGCCGTTTTCCGCGGGTCGCCAAAAAGATCTTCGCCTGCTGTATCAGAGTTTCTCAGCCCGGGATTTTCAGTCCATAAAAAAAATTGAAGAAGAGACCCATCATGATGTCAAGGCAGTGGAATACTTCCTTCGGCGAAAACTCAACAGGCTCGACATGGAAGAATACGAGGAATGGGTCCACTTCGCCCTCACGTCTGAGGACGTCAACAATCTCGCCTATGCTCTCATGTGGCAAGAAGCTATCACCGAAGTCTACCTCCCCATCTTGAGCGGCTTGATCGGTGAGCTGAAACATTTTGCAGAAAGTTACCGGGACACTCCGATCCTGGCGCTGACACATGGTCAACCTGCTACCCCTACCTCGCTGGGAAAAGAATATGCAGTCTATGTTCAGCGCCTGGCCCGGCAACTGCGCCAGATGAAAGGACACAAGCTGCAGGGCAAGCTTTCTGGGGCCACGGGAACGTGGGGTGCCCATGTTGCCAGTTTTCCTGAGATTGACTGGATAAATTTCAGCAAGAAATTTATTTCGTCTTTTGGGATGGAGCCGAACCTTGTAACCACGCAGATCGAGGCCAACGATGCTCTTGCGGAGAGCTACCAGATACTCTCTCGTATTAACACTGTACTCCTGGATCTGTGCCGGGATGTGTGGCTCTACATGAGCCGAGGCATATTCAATCAACGGCAGCACTCGGGAGAGGTTGGATCCAGCACCATGCCCCACAAGGTGAACCCTATTCAATTTGAAAATGCTGAGGGGAATCTCGGTTTGGCTAACGTCTACCTTTCCCACCTCGCCAATGCTCTTCCTGTCAGTCGCCTCCAGCGCGACCTGTCAGGAAGTACCATCATCCGGAACCAGGGTGTTCCCCTTGCCCACGCCCTTCTGGCATGCAAAAACATTCGAAAGGGATTAAAAAGGCTCTTCATCAACGAGCAAAATCTCCGGAGAGAGCTCAATGAACATTGGGAGGTTCTGGCGGAAGCGGTCCAGACGGTTCTTCGCAAAACGGGGGACAAGAAAGCATACGAGCGGCTCAAAGAAATGATCCGGAAGGAAAGGGTCACCCAGAGTGATATGCACGCCATGCTGGAGCAACTGAATCTCCCAGAGACTGAGAAACAGATGTTGCTGGCGCTTTCCCCTGAGACGTACATCGGTCTTGCGTCCAAGATTGTAGGTGAGGGGTAGCCCTTATGTGCGGAGTAGTGGGCATCGTTTCGCAGAAGCCGGTGGTTGCCGAGCTGTACGAGGGACTCATTCATCTTCAGCATCGAGGACAGGACGCGGCGGGCATCATGACCTATGACACCCGGTTTCACGCAAAAAAGGGTGTGGGTCTCGTCAGAGATATCTTCGACGAAACGAATATGCTACGCCTTCAGGGAACGATTGGGATCGGTCATACACGGTATCCCACGGCTGGAGGATTCAGTATGGAGGAGGCCCAACCATTCTGGACGAGCATGCCCTACGGAATCGCCATGGCTCATAATGGAAACATTGTAAACTATGATGACCTGGTAAGAGATCTTGACGAGAAGTACCAGCGTTACGTCAACTCTACGAGCGACACGGAGGTAATCCTTCACCTGTTTGCCGATGCCCTCGATGACGCCACGACCAACGGCCAGGCAGACAGTTTTTTTGAACACATCTGCCAGGCGGGGAAGTATCTTTTCAATGAACTCACAGGATCCTATTCCGCTATCGGGATGATTATCGGCAAGGGGATGGTGGTTTTCCGCGACCCCCACGGCATTCGCCCCTTGGTGAAAGGAGAGCGACATAATCCGGACGGCACCACCGATTACATCTTTGCCTCCGAGACCACCATGTTTTACGCTCTCGGTTTCGAAAACGCCGGAAATGTGGCTCCTGGAGAAATTATCTACGTGAGCGAGGACCGTACCATGTACAGTCGCATTCTCAAGACGGACCAGTTCACCCCTTGCGTATTTGAATACGTCTACTTCGCCCGCCCTGATACCATGATGAATGACGTGAGCGTCTACAGGTCGAGACTTCGCATGGGACAGAATCTGGCCAATCGTTGGAAGGAAAGGTATCCAGACTCCATACCTGATATCGTTATCCCTGCTCCATCCACCGCCAACACCGCTGCCCTTTCTTTTGCCAATGAACTCGGTGTGCGTTATTCTGAAGGCCTTTACAAGAATCCATTTATCGGGCGTACCTTCATCATGCCCGGCCAGGAAGAACGAAGACGATCTGTCCGGTATAAGCTCGTTCCTCAGGAGACAGAGATCCGTGACAAGATTGTCCTCATTGTGGATGACAGCATTGTCCGGGGGAATACGAGCAAGGAAATTGTCAAGATGATCCGGGAGTTTGGCGCAAAGGAGGTCTATTTTGTGGCCGCGTGTCCTCCCGTTAAATCCCCGTGCTTTTACGGGGTTGACGTACCCACCCGCGCGGAACTTATCGCATCCCGTATGTCTGAAGAAGAGATACGAGAAAACATGGGAGCCGACAAACTTCTGTACCAGGAGATTGATGATCTGGCCGAGGCAGTGACCAGAAAAGGTGAACATGACATCTACCTCCCGTGTATGGCGTGCCTCGATGGCAACTACGTGACAGGGGACGTGGATGAGGTGAAGATCGTGACGCTGGAAAACAAGAGGATCCGAGAACGCGCTCAGAACTAAACCACGGACCTGCCCGCCCTCCTTTTAGTCGGGAGCAGGCGGGGACGCGGACTTCTTCTTAACTTCAACCAAGCGGTGTTGAAAAATGGAATCGTCAGAAGGGTGTTATAGCTATAGTGATCCTCGGTGTCTCACTGTCTCCGCGCTGACAGAGTGAAAGTTCTCGTATACGGCTCTGGAGGCCGAGATCATTGTCTCGCTGACGCCTACGGAGACAGCCAGCACATAGACAAGGTCTATTTCGCCCCGGGGAATCCCGGGGTTTTGCATACCCCAAAAGGGGAGAGAAAACTTATTGAACGAGTCTCATTGACGAACTTCAATGAGGTGGTCCATTTTTGCGTTGACAAAGGCGTAGACCTGGTAGATGTGGGATCAGAAAATCCTCTGGAAGACGGTCTCATAGATGTCCTGAGCGAGAATGGTATCAAGGCAATCGGTCCGGAGAAGGAATACGTCAGACTGGAGAGCGACCGGGCATTCACCGATGACCTTCTGACCAAAATCGGTGTTGCCAAACCGGAGTACGCCACGTTCGATGACCCGGAAAAGGCCAAGGAGTATGTCCGCAACATAGGTTACCAGGTGGTCGTAAAAGCCAACGGTCTGGCGGCGGGAAAAGGAGCGATAGTCTGCGAAGACATCGAGGATGCCGAAACAGCCATTGACAGAATCATGGTGGAACGAATCTTTGGCGACTCGGGCAGCAGGGTGGTCATTGAAGAAAGAAAATACGGGACAGAGATTTCCTTTTTTGCCTACTTGGACGGCGAGCATGTCATGCCTCTGAGGATGTTCGCGGAGGACTACAAGTCTGCCTTCGATACGGATGACAAAACATTAATTGAGCAATTTGGAGGGAATCCTAACACCGGGGGCACCGGATGTTACTGCCCCCATAAGTTGGTCACTCCCTGGCTCCTCAACCGAATCATTAAAGAAATTGTCAATCCCACTGTCGATGCTCTCTACAACGATCTTGGCTGGAAATACAAGGGAGTTCTTTATTGGGGATTGAACCTCGATCCTTACGATAATCTTGATGTCTTTGAAATAAACGTGCGCCACGGCGACCCCGAATGGGAGGTTCTCGCTCGGAAGCTGAGCACGGATCTTTTTGAAATTGGTATGGCTGTGTGTGACGGATCATTGGATACCATCAGACAGGTATGGAACAATCAATGCTACGTGGATGTGATCGCCATGGAGGGACGCTCCAAAGCGTCCAGGGGGTGGAACAAGGGATATCCGGGAAGATACGGAAAGGGGCATAAGATAACAGGGCTCGACAAATTAGAGCGAGGTATTGCCCTTTACTATGCGGGCGTTGACGAAGACAGCCAAAAAGGCCTGGTGACCTATGGAGGAAGAGCCCTGCACGTGGTGGCGGGGGGCGCTTCCCTGGAAGAAGCACGAAAAAAGGCGTACAGAAATATAAAAAGGCTGTCCTTTATCGATCATAAGAACAGCAATGCCAACTGTCTCCGCTATCGGAGAACAATAGGATTATAGTGCTTGAGTGCCAGAGTGTTAACGTGTTCACGTTATCCGTCATAAGAAAAGAAGATTAATCAGAGGAACCAGGTTTTGTCAAAGATCGAGAGGTTTAGGACACGAAAATAATCGTCAGGAACTCCGTAGTTATTGCCGTATGGCAATAACTACGAAGCAACAATTCACTATGGAATTGAACGGTTTCCGTGCATAGGAGATGATTGCGATCAAACTGGGGGTTTTGGGATCAACCAGAGGAACGGATTTGCAGGCTGTGATTGATGCCATAGACCGGCAGGAGCTCAATGCCTCCGTTAAGGTCGTTATCAGCAACCGGAAGAAGGCCTACATCCTGGAACGGGCGAGGAATCACGGGATCGACGCGGTATTCATCAGTCATAAGGAAAAGGTCCGCGAAGAATTCGACGCTGAAATGTCAGGAGTATTGGAGGCCAGAGGGGTAGAGCTCATTCTGCTCATCGGATTCATGCGCATTCTCTCGGGATGGTTTTGCGAGAAATGGCGCAATCGAATCATGAACGTACACCCTTCTCTACTCCCTGCTTTCGCTGGGGGAATGGATATGAACGTTCACGAGGAAGTTCTGAAGGCCAGAGCCAAAGAAACAGGCTGCACCATTCACTTTGTGACAGAAGACCTGGATGCAGGTCCCATTGTGGTACAGAAAACATGTTCCGTTGAACCCGACGAAACTCCCGAATCCCTGAAAGAAAAAGTTCAGGCACTGGAAGGAAAGGCTTTTGTCGAGGCCATCCAACTCTTCCAGGAAGAAAAACTCAGTGCCCTTTATGGCCAACCCAGGGCGCTATGAATACCGAGGGTATTCAAATCAAACGTGCCCTGATCTCAGTGTCCGACAAATCAGGAATAGTCGAGTTGGGAAAGGGCTTGAAGGATCTTGGCATTGAGATCATTTCAACAGGGGGTACAGCCGCGGTTCTGACCGACAGAGACATTTCGGTTACGGATGTTTCCGATGTCACTGGTGTTCCTGAGCTAATGAATGGTCGCATAAAAACTCTCCATCCAAAGATTCACGGCGCCATTCTCGGCCTCCGCGATAAGCATGGCGAGAGCGCCCGGGAGAACGACATAGCCTGGATTGATCTGGTTGTCTGCAATCTCTATCCCTTCGCCGAAACGGTTTCAAAGGAAGACGTTAACCTTGATAGGGCTCTCGAAAATATTGACATAGGGGGACCCTCCATGATTCGAAGCGCTGCAAAGAATGTCGGTTGGGCAGGTATCGTGGTGGATCCGAAGGATTACGGAGCCGTGTTAGGTGAACTCAAAACTGAAGGGGGCTTGACGTTTGAAACCCGAAAAAGGCTCTCTGCCAAGGCCTTCGGTCATACGGCCCGCTACGACGCACTCATATACAATCATCTCAATGATAAACCAATGTCTGATCCTTTCACGGTAACATTCGATAAGCATTATGACCTCCGTTACGGAGAAAATCCACACCAGAAAGCCGCAGCGTTCAGAGTCTCCCACGATAGTGGATCGAACGTTCTGAATGCAAAGATCCATCAAGGGAAAAAACTTTCCTATAACAACATTTTGGATGCCGATGAGGCATTGGCGTGTTTGAGAGAATTCTCCCAACCTGCCTGCGTGGTGGTGAAGCACGCCAATCCATGCGGTGTTGCCACCGGCAGCGGCATCACCGATTGTTTCACCCGGGGATTTGAAGCCGACTCACTATCCGCGTTCGGAGGGATCATTGCCTTGAACCGGACATGCACGAGCGATATCGCGGAATTCTTGAGGAAAGTGTTCATTGAAATAGTCCTCGCCCCAGATTACGAACGGGAAGCCCTGGAAATCTTTAGCACAAAGAAAAAGCTAAGGGTGTTGGAAGTGGGAGAGATCACCCCACCGGATTCAAGGGTGGAGTTCAAATTCGTCGATGGTGGCCTCTTAGTTCAGGAGACCAACATTAGCACGTTAATACTCGAACACTTGAACACTGTGACCGAGGCGGAGCCGACAGAGCAAGAGATTGAAGATATGCTCTTCGCCTGGAAGGTTCTGAAACATGTGAAGTCCAACGCTATTCTCACGGCGAAGGACCATGCCACGGTAGGCATCGGTCCCGGTCAGGTGTCAAGGGTCGACGCGGTGGAGATCGCGATTCGCAAGTCGGGAGACCGGATCACGGGTGCCGTTCTTGCCTCGGATGCCTTTTTCCCATTCCGGGACAGCATCGATATGATTGCGGATAGTGGATTGCGGGCTGTGATCCAACCGGGAGGATCGATTAGAGATCAGGAGGTGATTGATGCCTGCGACGAGCACGGGCTCGCCATGGTCTTCACGGGAACGCGCTGTTTCAAGCATTGACGGGGAAGATGTCTTCTCCATAGATTTGGCCAGCAATAAAACGAGGAGAAGGAATATGATATATGCCGATGTCTTAAGGCCTTCAGTAAGAGGACGGTCAATCGTATATGATGTGACACTCGTTGTCGGAGGTTCCCTGTTCATTGCCCTCCTTTCCCAGATCAAGATTTCCCTCCCTTTCACTCCCGTTCCTATCACGGGTCAGACTCTCGGCGTTCTCCTGACAGGAGCCATGCTGGGCCGAACCCGGGGCGTCGCTGCTATTGTGGTTTACCTCTGTGAAGGGCTTGTTGGTCTACCCGTCTTCGCAGGAGGGGCTTTTGGATTTACCCACATGCTGGGCCCCACGGGAGGCTATCTCTTCGGCTTTATCCCCGGAGCGTTCATCACCGGTTTGCTGGCAGAAAAAGGGTGGGACCGAAAAACCGGAACGACCATCCTCGCCATGGTCCTGGGAAATCTTGCCATTCTCTCTGTTGGCCTTTTCTGGCTGGCTCCATTCACGGGAATAGATCGCCTGCTGGAACTTGGATTTCTCCCATTTATCCCGGGCGAGATCGTGAAGATTGGATTGGCGGCCGTATTGCTCCCCTCAGGCTGGAAGCTTATAGGGAAAGATTCGTCAGCTTCTTAACTCAGCGATATCTGTATAAAGATCCAGAGACCCCGGGTTTGCCAGGGCATCCCGGTTGAGGGCCTCATCACCGTGAATGATCCTTTTCACGGCAACTTCCACTTTTTTCCCGTTTATGGTGTAGGGAATATCTGTGACGGGAAGAATCTTGGCTGGCACATGACGTGGTGAGCAGTTAGTTCGAATCGTCTGTCTGATCTGTTGAACAAGGGCGTCCGTAAGATCCACACCTTCGTTGAGCTTCACGAATAGGATCACCCTTTCATCTCCCCGCCACTGCTGTCCCACCGCCAGGCTATCTGACACCTCCTGCAGAGCTTCCACAACCTGGTAGATTTCCGCAGTTCCGATCCGAACACCACTGGGATTCAACGTGGCATCACTCCGACCGAATATCCTGACACCTCCATGATCGTTTATCGTGATATAATCTCCATGGCTCCAGACATTTGAAAAGAGATCGAAGTAGGCACCTCGGTACTTCGAACCGTCTGGATCATTCCAGAAATAGATGGGCATAGAGGGAAAGGGTGAGACGCAGACAAGTTCTCCTTTCTCGTTTGTCTGTCCTGTTCCGTGCGGGTCAAAGGAGTCCACCTTCATTCCCAGTCCCCGGCACTGAAGTTCCCCCCGGTATACGGGCACGGTAGGATTCCCCAGGGCAAAACAGGAAATGATGTCTGTCCCGCCGGAGATGGATGACAGCATCACATCCTCCTTAATATCCCGGTAAACGTAGTCGAAGCTCTCTTCCACCAGTGGCGAACCGGTAGAAAGGATGGCCCGCAGTTTTCTCAGGTTAAATGCCTCTTTCGGTTTCACGCCTTCCGCCTCGCAGGCCGAGATGAACTTGGCGCTCGTTCCGAAGACCGTAATTCCCAGCTCCTCAGCCATCCGCCACATGGCCCCGGCATCGGGATAGAAGGGGGAACCATCGAAAAGAACCACCGTGGCACCCACGGCCAGGGAGCTCACCAACCAGTTCCACATCATCCACCCACAGGTAGTGAAATAGAAAATGGTGTCCTCCCGTCTGAGATCGGTGTGAAGACGAAGTTCTTTCAGATGCTGGATGAGGGTGCCACCGGCTCCGTGGACCATCGATTTGGGCAGGCCTGTCGTGCCGGAAGAATACATGATGTATAGGGGATGGTCGAAGGGCAGCTGTTCAAATGGCAGTTCAGGAACCTCATCGTCAGGACGGAAATCCCGGTAATGAATACCATTCCTTATGCCCGAAATGTCTTCTCGCTCCTGCGTGTAGGGAACCACCACAACCCTTTCGACATCCGGTAGTTCACTCAGAATACCCCGCAGTTTCTCCAGACTGTCGATGGGCTTGCCATTGTAATAGTAGCCATTTGCCGAGAAGAGAACCTTCGGTTGAATCTGACTGAATCTATCGAGGACACCGCGAATCCCGAAATCGGGAGACGAAGAACTCCAGACGGCCCCGATGGACGCCGTGGCCAACATGGCAACAACAGTCTCCGGAAGATTGGGCATAAAACCGGCTACCCGGTCTCCTGCGGTGACTCCGAGTTCTCTCAAAGCATGACCGATTCTTGAAACTTCCTGGTGCAGCTCACCATAGGTTAGTTCCCGATCGGGCTGACCTTCTCCCCGGAAAACCACCGCGGTCTGGGCATCACGGAAGCGAAGAAGGTTTTCCGCAAAATTGAGACGGGCCCCAGAGAACCATTTCGCTCCGGGCATCTTTCCCGGATCGTCAACTACCTCATGATATGATTGAGAAGAGATGATCTCGCCAAACTCCCACATATCCGCCCAGAACTCACCAATGAAATTCACCGACCAGTCGTACAACTGATGGTAGTTCAGGTGATCCAATCCGCGCCGCTCGTTGACGAAACGGCGAAACTTATCCATCTGCGATCGTCTCATCGCCCTGGAGTTTGGACTCCACATAATATCTGACATTGCCCCTCCTTCCCTTCAGCAGTTGGACAAATGGTACCGACTTCTCGTTATAAAATCAACTCAAATACGGTTTGTATGCTTCTTTTGCATGCTCTAAATTTTCCGGTCGTGGAACCCAGATTAAGAAAACGTACGGAGAGAAGTCCACGTTGAAATATATCTACTTTTTCGGTGACGGTCAGGCCGAAGGTAGTGCCAACATGAAAGAACTCCTCGGAGGCAAAGGGGCCAATATTGCAGAGATGACCAATCTGGCTATCCCCGTCCCACCTGGTTTTACCCTCACGACGGAAGTGTGCCGCTACTACAGCAATCGCGACCGGACGTACCCCGCTGAACTGGCAGAAGATGTCGATTCCGCCATAGAAAAAACGGAACGGATTATGGCGCGGAAATTCGGGGATTCTAATAATCCCCTTCTTTTCTCAGTGCGTTCGGGTGCCCGGGCCTCTATGCCGGGCATGATGGAAACCGTTTTGAATGTGGGTCTGACTACTCGAACCATTCCTGGCCTCATCAAGAAAACGAATAATCCCCGCTTCGTTTTCGACGCCTATCGACGCCTTATGATGATGTACTCCGACGTTGTCATGGAAAAAGCCGGGGGCATTACACCCAAAGAGGGCCTCGGCATCCGTGAGCAGCTTGAAGAGCTTATTGAGCTGCACAAAGAAGACAAAGGGGTGCATCAAGATATTGAACTGGATGCCCATGACTGGCAGACCCTGTCGGAAAAATTCAAGGAAAGAATCAGCCACGTTTTAGGTGCCGAGTTCCCTGATGATTCCTATGAACAACTCTGGGGAGCGATTGGGGCTGTCTTCCAATCCTGGAACGGGAAACGGGCGGTAGCCTACCGGCGGATCGAGGGACTGCCCGATAGCTGGGGAACCGCCGTGAACGTCCAATCCATGGTTTTCGGAAACATGGGAGAAGAGAGCGCCACAGGAGTGGGATTTACCCGCAATCCTGCGACGGGCCAAAATGTCTTTTACGGTGAATGGTTGCCCAATGCCCAGGGGGAAGATGTGGTGGCTGGCATTCGCACCCCCAATCCCCTTAATATTGACGGAAAGACAGAAAAGAACCGGGATCTTCCTTCTCTCGAAGAAGCAATGCCCGGGCCGTATTCGGCCCTCGATGACATCCAGAGGAGGCTTGACACTCACTACCGGGACATGCAGGACATCGAATTCACCATTGAAGAAGGCCGTTTATGGATGCTCCAAACGCGCGTCGGCAAGCGCAACGGCGTTGCGGCGGTTAAGATGGCTGTGGATATGCATCATCAAGAATTGATTTCAAAGGAAGAAGCCTTAATGAGAGTCAAACCCTCTCAACTGGATGAGCTTCTCCATCCCATGGTGGATCCGGTCGCCGAGGAGTCAGCTGCGTTTCTGGCCGACGGTCTTCCGGCTGGACCCGGCGGTGCTCTGGGCCAGATCGTTTTCACAGCCGATGACGCAGAATCGTGGACCAACGACGGAAAAAAGGTGGTCCTTGTTCGCAATGAAACTTCTCCTGAGGACGTACATGGCATGCACGTGGCTGAGGGTATCCTGACCGCAAAGGGGGGCATGACAAGCCACGCCGCCCTTGTGGCCAGAGGATGGGGGAAATGCTGCATCGTCGGATGCGGAGCGCTCAATATCAATCGCCGGAAGAAAACGATCCACGTAAATGGAAAGGTGTTGAAAGAAGGGGATTGGATCACCTTGAACGGCACCAAAGGAAATGTCTATCTGGGTGAGCTGCCGCTGGTTCAGGCGGATCCAGTACATAATGAATCCTTCCGGCCACTGATGAAACTCGCCGACGAAGTCCGGGTGCTGGGTGTCCGCACAAATGCGGACCGGACAGAAGACGCGAAGCAGGCCCGAACTTTTGGCGCTGAGGGTATCGGTCTCTGTCGAACGGAACATATGTTTTTTGACCCGGACAGGATCTCGGCGATACGCGAAATGATCGTCGCCGCCTCGCAAGAGGAGCGGCGGAAAGCCGTCATGAAACTCCTCCCCTACCAACGGAAGGACTTCTACGCGATCCTTAAAGCCATGGAGGGACTTCCCGTGACCATCCGCCTTCTCGATCCTCCCCTCCATGAATTCGTGAATCTTACGGAAGAGAAGACAGCGCAACTGGCGACGGAACTGGGTGTGGACGAAGCCAACCTGCAGGCTCGAATCCAGTCACTCCACGAGCTCAACCCCATGCTGGGGCACCGGGGATGCCGCCTGGGAATTTCCTATCCTGAGATTACTGAAATGCAGGCCCGGGCCATCTTCGAGGCCACTGCCCGGCTCACGAAAGAGGGTGTGGAAGCCAAGCCAGAGGTCATGGTTCCTCTCATAGCAACGGCGGCCGAGTTCAAACATCAAGAGAAAATCATCCGTCAAACGGCAGAAAAAGTGATGAATGAAACAGGACAGGAGTTTGACTATCTTGTTGGGACCATGATCGAGCTCCCCAGGGCGGCTCTCACGGCCGATGAGATTGCCAAAGAGGCTGAATTTTTTTCATTCGGAACCAATGACTTGACACAGACAACATATGGATTTTCCCGCGACGACATCGGGGGCTTTCTGCCTACCTATCTGGAGCAGAAGATCCTTCCCCATGATCCTTTCCAATCACTGGATCAGGCGGGAGTCGGACAGCTGGTCCAGCTGGGTGTGGATAGAGGCAGGTCAGTCAAGGATGACTTGAAGGTGGGAATCTGCGGTGAACACGGGGGCGACCCCGATTCCATCGATTTCTGCCACCGTGCCGGCCTCGATTACGTGAGCTGCTCTCCTTTCCGTGTGCCCATCGCCCGGCTCGCGGCTGCCCAGGCAGCCATTCGAAATAAGTAAACCACAGATTACACGGAGTTCACCGAGACTGTCCTGACTTCTTCAACCGAGATAAGACACCATGTATCATCTTGGTAACACGGATCTTCTTGACGACAATCCAATCGCTATTTATGGCTCCCGGGACATTCCGATCTCTGTTCATAATTCAGTTCTTAGCCTTGTTAATCCCCTCATGGAATCGCCTGTTACTCTCGCTGGCGGGTGGCAGTCAAAACTTGAAAAGGCGTTACTCAAGGCGAGGAGACCGGGATCGCCGTCCAACATCATTTACGTTCTCGCTAAAGGAATTCATAGCTTCAGGGTGTCAAAATCCCTGAGGGGAGATCTCGATAGGGGAAAAGTTCTTATTATTTCCCCCTGGATGAGTGACAACCGAATTGATGAAAAAAAGGTGACAAAACGGGACGATTTCATCTTAAATCAGATGGGGCGCTTCCTCTTTCTGCATATCAGAGAAGGGGGCAATCTGGAAGAGCTCTTTTTCCGCTGCTTGGAGCTCGGAAAGGAAGTTTTTCTCCTCGATGACCTGACAAACGAGACCTGGGCGAATCCGGAAGTGGTCTCTATATCTGGCAAAGATTTGACTCCCCTGATCTCCTAAGTTCATACCACTATCCCCCCATCAACGTTAATAATAGCCCCGTTTATGTAACTGGCCTCGTCGCTGGCCAGGAAGCAGTAGACACTGGCCACTTCCCCAGGCTGACCCATCCGTTCCAAGGGAATCTTTCTCACCTTCGCCTCGATTATCTCTTCGGGGATATCCTTCAACATGTCCGTCTCGATAAATCCCGGAGCCACTGCATTCACCCGTATGCCGTATTTCCCCAGCTCCCTGGCCCAGACCCTGGTCATCCCGATGACGCCACTCTTGCTGGCCACATAATTGGTCTGACCAAAATTGCCGTAAAGTGCAACCACGGATGTGGCATTCAATATCACCCCCGATTGCTGCTCTCGCATTACCCGCGCCACCTCCTGGGTGCAAATGAAGGTCCCTTTCAGGTTTACCCGGATGACGCGGTCGAATTCTTCATCGGTCATCTTCTTCAACGTTTTGTCCTGTATCACGCCTGCATTGTTCACCAGAACGTCAATGCACCCGAACTTGTCCATCATCGATGTAACCATTTGCCGCACACTTTCCCTGTGGGTTATGTCCACATGAACAAACAGGGCCTCCGGACCCGAGCTGGAAATCTCGCGAGCCGCACTCTCGCCAGTCGTTTGATTAACCTCCGCCACGACAACTCTGGCTCCCTCCTGAGCAAACCGGAAAGCCGTCTCTCGCCCTATACCCTGACCTCCTCCCGTAATGATCACGACTTTGTCTTTGAGTCCCTTCATTTTAGTCTCCTCTTAGTACCGGAAATAATGCAATACTTTTGCCTGACCTTCAATCTTTTTTCTTTTGCATCCTCACTGTAACTTCCCCCCACCTTGCGACGGGCCTGCCTCTATCTCCTTCTTCTTCCCCTTGTCATGCCGGGGCAGGAGGATATCTACTTCAGCCCTGTTTTTGACGTCTCAGAAGTCTCAAAAGCCCTCCAGTCGATCTCGCAAAGTGATCTTGAAGCTCATCTCATATTTCTCGCTTCAGACGCAACGGAAGGAAGAGAAACCGGCCATCGCGGTCTTCAGGTGGCGGCCCACTATATCGCCTCTCAATTTCGACGAATCGGACTCACCTCTCTGAATCCGGACGGGTCTTTTTTCCAGCAGTATGAAGTCTTGAAGAGCCGCCTGGGAGAGGATCCCACTCTCGCCCTTTTGTATGAGGAGGGGGCAAGTCAGCTGAAAGAAATCTTTCAATATAAGGAAGATTACTTCCTCTCCACCCGCAACTTGACCAGCAAGTTGGAGATTCAATCACCGGTTGTTTTCGCCGGGTACGGAATTGTAGCGCCGGAGTACGACTATGACGATTACGCAGGAATAGAGGTTTCTCACAGAATCGCTCTGGTCATTGAAGGAGAGCCTGATTTTGATGATGCCCGCCGTTTCAAGGGGAAAGAATTCACCCATTTCTCCAATGTGAGGGAAAAGCTGACAGAGGCCAAAGAAAAAGGGGCCGTTGCACTCCTTGTCGCATCAAATCCAAAGTTAGACAGGATTTTCACCGAGAAGTTCAAAGGGTGGGAGCGGTGGCTACATCGTGAGAGCATGATGCTTCCAACCTCGGGAAAATCCGTGCCCCTTTTCTTTATTAGCACTCGCACCGCGGACCGAATTTTGGAAGGAGCGGGCAAAACGCTTCAGGAACTCCAGACGGAATTGGACGCCGGAGGGGACCCCGTTTCTCAGACCCTCCATGATCGATACATTCGTTTTACCCTTGATGTGGAAAAGGAGACTCTCGTGACCCAGAATGTCGCTGGATATTCCCCGGGAAACGATCCCAAAGCGGGTGGTGAGATGATCATCATATCCGCTCATTATGATCATCTGGGTGTAGACGAACAAGGAACCATCTCGTATGGCGCCGATGATAACGGAACGGGAACGAGCGTCCTCCTGGAGGTTGCGGAGGCGGTAGCGACAAATCCGGAATTGCCAAGGAGGGGATATCTGTTCCTCGCTGTCTCCGGCGAAGAGAAGGGGTTACTAGGCTCCCAATACTATGTAGGACACCCTCTTATGTCCCTGGAAAGCACCGTGGCGAACCTAAACATCGATATGGTGGGCCGGAATGCACCTGACAGCATTTATGTCATCGGCTCGAATATGATGAGCGAAGACCTCCATCGAATAAACGAATTCGCCGCCACCAAGGTCAAGGAACTTCATCTCAATTACCGGTATAACTCTCTGGATGATCCCAACCGGTTCTATTACCGGAGTGACCACTATAATTTCGCAAAAAATGACATCCCGGTGATTTTTTATTTTTCCGGGGTGCATAAAGACTATCATAAGCCGACGGACACCGTCGACAAAATCAATTTCGAAAAGCTGGACAAAGTGGCCCGGCTGGTCTTCCTCACAGGATGGGGCGTCACACAAAACATCACGCGGCCGAGAAAGAATGCCGGCCAATATCCCGAGCTTCCGGATAAGATTATGTTCTAGACAAAGAGACAGAGAGACGAGGTGAAGGGGCGAAGAAGGACAAAGTAGACCTGGTAACCGAGATAAGATCAGACAGGGATCTGCATGTATACGCGCTGGCCTTTGATGTGGCTATGGAAATCTTTGAGATCACGAGCGAATTTCCTGTAGAAGAAAGATGTTCCTTGATAGACGAAATTCGCAGATCCTCTCGTTCCGCGTGTTCCAACACGGCGGAAGCGTACCGCAAGCGGAAGATATAAGGCTGCATTCATTGCAAAACTGAGCGATGCAGAATCCGAAGCGGCCGGGACTCAGGTGTGGGTCGAATTCGCCCTCAAATGCAGATATATAACGGAGAACGCCGCCAACAAGATCTACAAACAGTACGACAACAGTATTGGTAAGCTGGTCACCATGATTAATAATCCCAAGAAGTGGATATTGAAGGTATAGCTCCCAGTCTCCCTCTCTCCCATTCCCCTGGTCTCCCAGTCATCAACTTCCAGTTCAACCAACAACTTCCTTAAACACTCGCTTGAAGTTTTCCCCGAGAATCTTGCGAACATCACTCTTGGAATAGCCCCGATCCAGAAGTTTCTCTGTAATCGCGGGAAACTTCGTACAGTCTTCCAATCCCTGAGGGGGGACGGAAATGCCGTCAAAATCCGATCCAAGCCCCACATGGTCCGCACCGGTAAGCCGGACGATGTGGTCGATGTGGTCTATGAGAATGTCAATGGGCGGTGCCACTTTGGCGAGTGGTTCTTCAAGCACCTCTATGCGGGCTCCCCAGAAGTCATCTGAATCCTCATCATAAAGAGCTCTGAGGGAATCCAGTTCATTCGCGTAATCCTCTTCCACTTGATCCGCTCGTGCAGAGAACGTGCTGTCAATAAAGCTCGGGTAGAAATTGACAAATACGACCCCACCATTTTCCTTCACAGCGAGGAGCTGATCGTCCTTCAGATTCCGGTAGTGAGGACAGAGGGCGTAGGCGGAAGAATGGGAGGCGATTACCGGCTTTGACGTTGTTTGCATGATGTCCCAGAAGGTCCGTTCCCCCACATGTGAGACATCCACAATTACCCCCAGGTCATTGCAAGTCTGGACAATCTCGCGCCCAAAATCCGTCAAACCGAGAAAAGGGAGGTCCTCCTCCTCCGCCTCATCCCTGGCAGAAGTGGCCCACGTGGTGGAATTGTTCCAGGTGAGTGTGAGATATCGCATGCCCCGGTTGAATAGGTGTTCCAGGTTTTCAAGACTATTCTCAATATGATGGCCTCCTTCCACACCGATAACGGCCGCCAGTTTTCCCGTCTCCTCGATTGCCAATAGGTCATCGTATGTTTTTGCCATTTCAAATTTCCCCGGCGCTTTCCCCTCAAGTTCATACAGGGCATCAATCTCGGCATTCGCCTGCTCAAAAGAACTATCCAGGGGGAAGAAAGAGGGGTTGATCCAGACGGAGAAAACCTGGACATCCACTCCCCCCGCCAGTAGCCTGGGAATATCCGAATGACCCGATGATGTCCACTGCGTAATGTCTTCGCCCCTCATCACACGGAGAAGAACGTCGTTATGGGTGTCTGCCACATATGCCCGGTCATGGAAATCCTGTACCGATTCGGTGCAGGCCAAGAATGCGCATAAGGACAAGAAAACTGGCGTGACCGTCCTTTTCATGACATGCTTCCTCCCTTTTCTAATGCCAGATCTTCTCGGAATTATCTCTGTCAAATTCTCATCTCAACGGGTTTGCCACCATCTATTTACGGAGTCGGGGAAACAATCCCTCTAGACGGGCTCAAACTTTGCGGTGAAATGCCTCAGGAACTTCGCCTGCTCCACAATGCGAAAACCTCTGAGCTGTTCCCGTTTTTCCCAGACGCGTTTACACGCTTCAATCACATAATCGATATGGCTTTGTGTATACACTCTTCGGGGAATAGCGAGTCTCACCAGTTCCATCTCCGCTGGCGTTTCCTCTCCCGTCTTAGGGTCCACCTTCCCGAACATCACCGAACCGATCTCCCCTGTCCGTATTCCACCCACCCGATACAGTTCAACCACCAGAGCTTCTCCGGGATATTCCAGGGAAGGAATGTGAGGTAAACTCGCTTTTGCATCGATATAGATCGCATGGGCGCCGGGCGGCTGGACGATAGGGAAGCCCGACTCTTCCAGAAACTTCCCGAGATACTGTGTTTCCGCAACCCGGTAAATAAGATATTCTTCACGGAGGACTTCTTTGAGTCCCACGGCAACGGCTTCCAGATCCCTTCCTGCCAGTCCCCCATAGGTGGGGAAGCCCTCTGTCAGGATGAGAAGATTTCTCTCCTCGCGGGCAAGATGGTCACTATTGGTGCACAGAAAGCCACCAATATTTGCCAGGCCGTCCTTCTTCGCGCTCATGGTACAGCCCTCTCCGTAGCTCATCATTTCTCGGACGATTTCCCAGACAGGCTTATTCCCATATCCCCTTTCGCGAAGCTTAATCAGGTAAGCATTCTCAGCGAATCTGCAGGCATCAAAATAAAGGGGAATATCATGCCTGGAAAGAATCTCCTTAACGTTGCGAATATTCTCCATCGATACTGGTTGTCCCCCACCTGAGTTGTTCGTAACCGTCAGCATGCAGAGGGGAATCTTTTCTCTCCCTACCTTTTTAATCAATGATTCCAGCTTATCCACGTCCATGTTTCCCTTGAACGGATATGGGTTCTGAGGATCCTTCCCTTCGTCAATGACCAAATCTTCGGCGATGGCACCCCTGAATTCGATATTGGCCCGGGTAGTGTCGAAATGTGAATTATTGGGAACCACATCGCCCGCGCTGCATGCGGCTGAAAAGAGAATGCGCTCAGCGGCCCGTCCCTGATGGGTTGGAATGACATGCTTGAATCCGAAGATTTCCTTCACCACATTTTCAAATCGCCGGTAACTCTCGCTCCCCGCATAGGCCTCGTCGCCCCGCATAATAGCACTCCACTGGTTGGCACTCATGGCACCGGTGCCGCTGTCGGTGAGAAGATCGATAATCACATCCTGGGCATCAATCTGGAAGACATTGTAATCTGCCTGTTTGAGCACTTTCTCCCGGTGTTGGCGAGTGGTCATCCGGATCGGCTCGACCGATTTGATCTTGAACGGCTCGATTATGGTTCGGAAAGTGGTCCCAGCTTTGTTCAACTGATGGATCTCTTCTTTTCCCACGTTATCCCGCCGAAATCTCCATACGATTTTGAGAAGTGATAGTCACCAGGATAATGTGAATCCAACCTTGACATCCGTGTCCCGCTCTTTCACGTTTTTCGGCGGTTGGGAGTTATACTGGTCCCGCCAGGTTGCCGTGATCATGAACTTTTCGGATGGGGTGGGAATGGAGAGTGTAAACTGGTTATCAATGAGAAGATGGGCAGGGTTTCGGACCAGGGGTTGGATAAAGATCATGTAATTAACAGTGATTCCGCTATCGAACTTCTTTTTGTACTTGGGCCGAACCGACAGACGGTATTGTCTTCTTACTGCTTCGGCTTTGTAATCCTCTATCTCCCACAGATAGGCTACACTGACGGAAATTTCCTTCCCAGCCGTGTATTTTCCCCCGGCACCCAGTTGAACTCTTCTCTCGAGGAAGGTTGTGGAGTCGTACGCCCAGTACGACAGAAAGAATGGGGAAAAAGTCTCATGCGCCATGATCTCCAGGAGGAAAGAAGCGCTGCCATCGTGTTCGTAAAGAGCATCATTTAACTGTCCTCGCGTGTGGCTGACAGTGAATCTCACTTCACTGTCCGGCAGATTGATCCTTCCCAATTGCCCAAAGGGTTCTATGGACAGGTCTCCCGCATACTCACTGGACATTGCTACGGTATATGAAGTCAGGTGCGTATTCCCCTGCTGGGTTGTGAGAGATCCTGTGAAGGATCTTTCCCATTCCCCCGCCGAGACTGCTCCAACAGAAAGGACACTCAACAATATTACGACTCTTTTCATCTCTCCAAAACCTCAATTCGTCTCATTTTGAAACTAATTCATACGAAAAAGCCTTCCTGAGCAGTGGCTCCCGGAAGGCCTGTTTTGAGAATTCGAATGGCAGCTAATCCACCATTTCCGAACCGCCCAGAACGTCCTCAAGATTAAATCGACCTTCCTTTTCCATCTGCCGTGCCGCATCCACGATCGTCTTTCTTGCCATATTCACCTCTCGCTTCGGGATGGCCCCTTCCACGGGCTCATACATGGCCTGTTTTTTCTGCGGGAGGTTATTGAGAACCTTGTCCGAGGTCTCCTGAGGCAGACCCTTGAAAGCGAGTGCGATGGTATCCAGCTCGACCGTGTTCATGATTTCCCGAAGTAGGTTGTCGGGAAAGCTGAAGATGTCATCAAATGTTAGGTAGTACTTCTTGATCTCTTTCACCAGGTCAGGTGATTCCCGGGAGATGGTTTCAAGGTATCTCTCCTCCTCCTCGGGAGGCATCTGGCCCAGAATATCAGCGATACTCTTTCCCCCACCGCGGGAGAAGTCCACGGCCCGGGGAAGGAAGTGAGACTTATGTTCCAATTGCGTGGCCACATTCACGATCGCTTCCAGTGGAACTTCACTCAGATTACCCATTTCCATGAGTACCCTTCCTTTAACTTCCGGCGCTAGCCGGTTGATTACCACCATCCGCCTCTCGGATGAAACCTGGGCCGCGGCCATGGCGATAATGCGAGGCTCTTCCACTTCCAGAAGTGCCGCGAGCTGCTCATCTGCGAGACTGTCAAGGAATTCGAAGGGTCGTTTCGCATCGGTCACATCCGATTTCTGGAGTTTCCTCGAAATAAAGGCAAGATAGAATTCATCAACGACTTGCTTTTTGATTAAAGAGGAAACGGGCTCCATTTCACGGATCCGGCTACGGATTTTTCTCACCTCCGTTTCTCCCAACCCCTTAATGAGTTTAACCGCAAGGCCCTCTCCAAGAACGGAAAAGACTATGGCCACTTTATCCAGGCCGGACAGTCTGTTATATTCGGTAATCATCTCTCGCCTCTACTTTTTCTTTTTCTTCTTCCCCTTTTTTTCCTCTTCGGGGGGTGCTGCGGGAGGTGCCTCTTCAGGGGCCGGAGCCGCTTCAGCCTGAGGGGGTGCCTCTTCTTCCAGCCACTCCTTCACAATGCCGGTTGCCGTCTCGGGCTCACTCACGGCCGCGGACACGATGGACTGGCGCGTCGATTTGACTTCGGATTGGAGAACCGCCGGATCTTCACCGGGTGCAACCGGGGGAACCGATGGGGGTGGAGGCGGCGTGGGCGGAGGTGTCACTCGGGCCTCTCCGCCTTCAGATTTCGTCACTTTTTTTTTCGGGGGCCTCATCATCCAGGGAGGCGGCATAACGTACCGCGGCTTGCGTCTCCCATTGAAAAGGATGACAGCAGCGAGAGCCACAACCGCCAGCAATGAAATGGCACTCATGAGATAAATGGGGAGATTACTCACGCCCCCATTCGCCCGACTCATCTCTCTTTGAACCTGTTGCAGCATTGCAAGCTTTTCCCCTATGACGGAATCCAACCGGGCCTTCTCCTGTTCCATGGCGGTGACTTCATCCACCGCAGCCTGTTCTTCTTCATCGGTCATGCTGGCCGTTCCCAGCTCGACCCTCAGCTGATTGATTTCGCTGGCCAACTGAACCACTCTCAAGGAGTCTCGTGCCAGAAGGGCCTCTCTTTGCTCCTCAAACTCTCGACTGAGCCGCTCATTTTCAAGCTTTTGCAGTTCCAAACGCCAAACGGACTGTTCTTCCTCGCGGCGACTGGCTTCTTCATCCTTCCACCTCTCCAATTCCTGGCGCCAATCCTCCGCAACCTTTGCGTCGGTTTCAGCCTGTTTCTCTTCAAGCTGATCAATCTTCTGGGCAATACTCCGCAGTATGATGGCTTCGGCAGTCCGCTCGTCCCTCCTCACCTTAAAGGAAGCTGTCATGATGCTCAACACATCACCCCGGCTGCGGTCATAATGCGAAGCAACCATAATGATTTGACGTACATTCTCAATCAACTCCGGAGATGACGCTTCCGGTAGAATACAGCTGATTTCCATTTTCTCTATCATAGGTATCGAAGCCGTAATGTCAGTGTACGATTGAGATATGATCCGTGCCCCTTCTCTTGAGGAAGGCTCCGGGAGGGCCTCTTCGAGTTCCACCACAGACGGCTCTTCAGTTTCTTCCTCCTCTTGTTCTACCTGGAAATCGAATCCGGGTATGGGGATACCCGTCACCCTTGACTTTCTCCCCTGGCGTTCTTCGGCAGGGGTGGGTGCGGATTTTTCCGGCGCTTCCTTGGGGGACGGCTCAAATGTCACTTCTTCCCTTACAGTGGGGGTGAACTTCAGATCCACCGTGACATCCAACACATACCGGTGGTCAGCCAGCACCTTTGACAGGGCAGATTCGATACGTTTTCTAAAATCGTTTTCCAGCATCAACTTCTGTGCCAGATAGGTAGACTCTTGACCCATACTTACACCCACAATCGTAGCCCCAACCAGGGTGGCCGCCGCCATAAATGTCAATCTCCTTTTCATAACTTCCCCTATTCTTAACGAATTCTTATTCTTCCTTTTCTACTTTCTGACTCCCGGTCACTCCTGCAGAGCCTCCAGGAGTGGCCTTGAAAGTAATCTCGACCCGCCTGTTTCTCGCCTTTAGTGCAACCGTTTCATTCTGCCTCCTGATAATATCTGGGGTTATTAATCGATCCGTAGGGCGATCTCTGGGAACGTTCTCAGCCAATCCGACAGCCTCCAACCGTGTGGGATCAACGCCTAACTTAATCAGCTCCCGGACAACGCCGGCAGCACGGGCTGCTGAAAGTTCCCAGTTACTGGGATACTTATCCTGATATCCCTTCGGAAGCGGGTCACTGTCTGTGTGTCCTTCAACCGCCACAGGAAACTTATTGCCAGGCCTATTTATGGTAGGGACGAGCGTTTCCAATACCTGAACGATACCGGTCATCAATTCAGCGGAGCCGGAAGAAAAACTAATTTCCGATGGAATGGCAATTGTCACACCCTTGGGGCTGGTGGATACTTCAACACCCTCAAGCGTATCTTCATTCTCTTCCAACATTTCAGTGACCGCCTTCTTAACATCAGCCAGATTCATTGCTTGCCCTTCTTTGGTAACCTTGCCAACCTTTTTGCCCATGGAATCGGCCATTTCCTGCAGCTTAACCGGATCAATGGTCGAGATGGCCGCCAGCAAAACGAAGAATGCCAATAGGAGGGTCATCATGTCGGCAAAGGTGCTAAACCAACCGGGGAGCCCCTCTTCAACTTGAGCGCGACCCTTTTCTATAAGTCGCTTTTTCTCTGTCGCCGATACGGCCAATCAGGCTACTCTTCTCTTTTCCACTCTTTCGGTGGAATAAATGAATTCAGTTTTTCACGTACGATGAGGGGATGTTTTTTCTGATGTATGAGCCTAGCAGCCTCTACCAGCATTGCCTGCATCGTACTGGTTTGAGAGATACGGGAATTAAGCTTTGCTGCCATGGGCAGAAAGAAGAGATTTGCAAGCACGGCTCCATAAAACGTTGTGATAAGCGCCGCCGACATACCTACTCCAAGGGCTTCTGTACCGCCGCCCCCTTCACCACCAAATCCTGAAAGCATGATCACCAGTCCGATGAGTGTCCCGATCATCCCCCACGCCGGCGCCATGTTTCCCATGGTCTTGAACAGCTCTGCCTGGTGCTTCTCACGGATTTCTCTGTAATCAATACGCGTATTCAGAATCTCGATGATCTCGGGCTCTGAATACCCATCCACCACCATCTGAACACCGTCTTTGAAGAAGAAATTCCTGATTCCCCCAATAGCCTGTTCCAATTCTGCCGGTCCTTTTCTTGCGGACTCCGACACTCCTACCGCCGCATCGACAAGACCTCCCAACCTTACGACTCCGCCTTTGAAGACCGCCCCCATGGCGGCTCCCAGTTTCATGACCTCCGAGAGTGGAAATGCAACGGAGACTGAAGCTACCATTCCGCCGACTACAATTGCGAAGCTGGCTGCGGAAACGAAACCGCCCACACCTGCACCCACGGCCGAGGCAGCGATAAAGATTCCCCCACTTATGGAAACCAACCCAATCAGGATTCCTACGAGAGTTGCTATGTCCATGAGTTGTTTCTACTCCGTACTAAAGCTTGTGGTTTTTAGCCGATTCTCGTGCAACGCCTTCAATATATTTCGAACATCATCATACTCGGGATCCATCTTAAGCGCCAGATTCCAGTTGATGGTGGCTCTCTGAATATCCCCAAGTTTGTAATAGATGGATCCCCGCCGAGCATAGGCCAACGCCAGATTGGGATTCAATTCCAGAGAGGTTTCCACTTCCTGGAGTGCTTCACGGTAGTCTCCCGAATAGAAGTATCTCAGAGACCGAGACAGATGACGCATGGCCCGGTTCAGATTCTTCTGGCCAATGCCTCTTTCCAACCGCAATGTATTCACAGAATCGTCCAGAGTAACCGACTTCTGCCTCAACTGGGCCACCTCGGCACCGAGGTTTCGGGTCTGATATCTGGACACTCTCAGGGAATCTCGCAGAACCGCCACGGCATAGTCCGCGGCAAGAAGAGTCGTATCGAGCATGGCTGCCTCGGGAATGGGAGATGGTGCGCCCGGGAGCCCCGGGACCTCCCTCACGGCAGCGGCCCTGGGTACCGACATATCAAGACCGATGGTGAATCCCGGATGATCCGCTCCGTACGGCTCCTCGGAAAACGTGGGCAAATTTTCTATGTGGGTGAATCCTAGGCCCAGGCGATAATCCGAGGTAAGGGGGATGCGGAGTCCCACATTGATGCCCGACCCGTCGAATTCACCCACAATATCCAAACCACCCCACTGGGGTAAGAAAGGCGTGGTTAACAGAAATCCCGCAAAAACACCGACGTTGGAACCGCTCGACGTGGTGTCCGCTGCCGCGGTCGACTCCCGCGTCACCAACGCCTGCGAAAACCCTCCCGTTCCGAAACCGATGTACGTGCTGAGATGGTAGCCACCGAATGGCTTCTCACTCCCAATAACGCCGAAAAAGGAAAGGAGCTTTGTATCCAAATTCAATCCGTTTTCCGTCGCATTTTCAAAAACAACATCATGAAGTCCCAGGGAAAAAGAGATGTTATCACGTACGTACACCCGCTGCTGAAAATGGAAACCGAATTCCGCCGGCGCCACGTACTGGGACGTATCCAGAAGCACTAAAGATGTGGTGTCAGCCCCCTGACCAGAAGAAAATCCGAGAGTGAACCTGTCGGTGACATCCATCTGGAAGTAGACTCCTCGGGCCACGTTGAAAGGGGAAAAGTTGTGGATTTCAGCCCCGAAGCCCGTGCTGAATAGATAGGGTGAACGGGCGGTGCGCGTGGTGGGAATTTTCATCATTACTCCGGGGCGCGTATACGCCACCCGGGTTAACGAATCCAACGGTGAAATGGCCACCACCAAAAACATTACCACAAAAATTGTCTTTACTTTCCCAATCATGACTACCTCTCGGCGTTCCGCAGCTCCAGTTGAGCCAGTTTGAGATATTCACTGTCAGGATAATTGTCTATGATATTGGCGAACGCTTCAATCGCTTGAATCTCATCCCCCATCTGGCGGTAGACCAGCCCGGTCAAGATCATGGCATCGTCCTGCTTATCTGATCTGAATAGAGGCTCAATCGCCACCAATGTTCTCAGGGTCTCACCGTATTCACCCATCTGATAGTAGCAGTCCGCTATCCAGTAGAGAACGTTTCCGGCTGTAACATCATCAACGTCTCCAAGGTACAGCTCCGCAAAATGTCGCAGCGCCATGCTGAAATCCTCTCGTTGATAGGCAAAAACGGCATTCATATAGACCGTCCGGTTAAAGGGCCGCTTTTCATTTGTCAGTCGACGTGACGGGGCTTCGACCAAATTAATCTCCATTGGACTTACCTGGGTCAATTCCTCTTCCCGGGGTTCCTCCGCAGCAACGGGTACGGTGACCTCCTCATCATCGGCTGCTTTAGTAGCCGTGGCGTCAGCGGGAGCCACGTTCAACGGCATTACTTCAGACGTTGATACCCGGGCCTCCTCCGGGTGAGAGATCGGCTCCCTTGCCAACAGATCGGCTATCATGCCGCGCAAGTCCTCATTCTCTTGCCTCAGGCTCCCCACCTCCCTCTCAAAAGCGGCCTCAAGAGTCTCAATCTTTTGGCTAATTCGATTCAATGTTTGCTGCATTTCTCTCGTGGATGCAATAAAGACAGATCCGCTGGGTGCCTTATCGACAAAGAATTTTACTTTCTCCGGGGGCGCTTTCACGAGCCGGGTAACTTCTTCATCCCCTGTAGCCGATTCAATCACAATTCCCAGATCGAGAAAGAAAATGTCATTCCCCACGGGTCCCGCTGACTGGCCGGCCAGATAGCCTGAAAGTACCATCGCAAAAGCGAGATTTCGCAGCAGATAGATCATGGCGCGAACGATGCTCATTCGTACTCTTCCCAATCTATCGTATAAGAATAGCCGATATACGACCCAAATTCTGCGGGTATGACGAGTTCAAATGTCCCAGTTGCCCCCGGGAGAAGAGAGGAGTCCGTGGTGATACCAGAGTCGAAGGAATAGTAACTTCCCGAGACAAAAGAGGTCAGGGTTTGAGTTTCACCACTCCAGTTCTTCCTGAATACAAAATTCACTTTGACAAAATCTGACCGGCGGCCACCAATGTTCTTCACCTGGCCGGAAAAAGTGGTATTGTTGGACCGGTCCCTTTTTTCGGAAATATTTCCCATGAGAACAATATTGGCCGCTCGATCCCTGGCGGCAAGCCGTTCCGTGGGTTCTCCTGCCACATAGCGAGGTTGTGCCAGCTTCGGCATGGGAGGTGGACTGTAGGTCTCCCGAATCTGTTCGGGAATATATTCCGGCTCCTCCTCCGCAATAACGTTTTCCACAATCCGAACCACCTGGCTCCGGTCTATCACCAGATACCCTACCAACGTCTCGACTTTCAAGATTTCCTCATCTTGATACACGACTTTTCCAAAGACAGTGCTTCCGTTGTCTAGAATAATCTCTTTGCTGTAAATGGAGAGGGGATTCGTCCACATTTCACTTCTCGCCTGAAGATCCCGAACCTGGCCTCCCAGATGATCCATTTCCGCCGCCAGTTTCTTCAGTTCAAAACTGAGTTCGGTGGTGACATATTCTTCCTGTGGCAACCGCTCAGCTTCTTTCCCTGCGGCAGCCGCTCCCGTTTCACCGGGCTTTTTCGCCACGACCAATGACAGTTCAATTTCCTGGTCTTCATCGGCCACCGCGAAATCGAGGGAGGCGGAACCTGCATCCTCCTCGGTCGCCTTCACACTATACCTGCCGGGCGACACCTTCTTAAACTCAAACTTACCCTTACCACCGAACCGCTTCCCCGTTGAGGTTTGGTCCACCTCTCCCCCGTCTGCATCGAGAAGCACCACGTCAGCAGCAGGTACTTTTTCCCCCTCTTGGTCTTTCACGACACCGCTGACGGTGTACGTCTCATCCTGAGCGACCAGGAATGACCCCACAAGGGCTGTAGCAAAAACAATAAGGATAAAGTTCTTGGCAGGTTGTTTCATGCGAGTACCTCGGATTTACCTCGTATTCAACCCCAGATTTCGAAAAGCCGTTAGGCGTCATAGAGTGTAAACCCTCCGGTTCAAAATGTCAAGAGAAAAGGTCCGGAGGCTAAATGGGGCCCGAAAACGGCCCGTGGTCCGGATGGGCGGGATTTGTATCCTAGAACGTATAGTTGAGAGAGGCTCTGATAAGAGTGCTCCTTTTGGACTCGCCGTCAATCTTTTTGAATCGCAATCCCCCATCGAAGCGAGCCCGGAGATATTCGGTGATCCGGTAATTGACTCCTGCACGGATCCCCAGCCGGCTGAATTCCTCGTTCCCCGTACCCGAGGTACGATTGATCCCCGCCAAAAGCTTGAGTCGATTCCCCAGCACATCATACGTTCCACTCAGGGTTACATTGGTAATATTCTGACCGCCATAATCATAGGCAAAATCCTCGGGGATGCCAAATGTGCTTCTGTTCACCGAAACAATCGCAGTGGTTTTCAGAGGAAAGGGGTATTCCGTCATCACAGACAGATTGATCACATCTGATTTCAGATTCGGGGATACAAAGGTGGAATCGAAGAACAGCGTATCCCCAGTAAGATTCGTACCGAAGTATGGGGCGGAAGGGCGGTCATCAAACTGATCCGCCCGGTCAAGCAAAACGTAGTTGACTGACAGGTTGTGATTGAACCCCGAGAAGCTCACTCGGTGGGTGAGTCCAAAACTGGCATTGACACTTTTCGTGAAATTGCGAAGGTCCTCCAGGTCGATTCTTCGTGCCTCAGGATCGACGTTTACCGTATCCAGGGTCGTTTTACCGTTATCGCGGTCCTGAACCCGGTAGCTCAACGCGAAAGAAGGGAGATCCCCTCCCGGGTAAATTCCCGCGTTCATAGTTACCGTATTTGTTGTGGTCACGTCCGTCACCACACGGAGAATGTCATCATCCTGATGCTTATAGATAAGGTTGAGAAGAAGGCGATTCTGGAAAAACCCGACTCTGTCTGAAATCGTATATTGCCGATTGTTTTTCTGAATATAGGGATTGCCCAGTGAATTGAACTCGGGGCCCACCTGCACGAATTCGAAACTGAGGCGATTCTGAAGTAAATTGCCCGAGGCTCTAAAATTGTACGCCGCAGAAGGAAGCTTCAGAATCGCCTTCACGGGCTCTTGAAACAGGAGCAGCGTGTCCACTGGTATGAGTGGCCTGAGATTCAGATTCAGCACAAACAGGTCTTCATAATCCTTGGGATCGAATGGGATGTCAAAGGATCCTCCAATCTTTCCGTCCAGTGTCGAATCACCCAAAACACCCAGAGTGTCGAGTTCGCTTTTGCTGAACGCGCCACCCCATATATTCCCATTGAACATACTGAATGCAAATCCCGCCTCGATTCCGATCTGACGCCTAAAGAGAGAGAACTTTAAATCGGAACCCATCACAATATTGTCCTGAGGGGAATCACCGGCCCAGCTTTCCTCGTCCGCCAGATCAATAGAATAGTTGTTCTCCAGGAGCAGATTACTAAGGTCACGGTAGGTGTAGATATCCGGGCTAATTGCCAGGGAAAGCGCTTCAACCGTGTCGACTTCTATCTTGGCATTGTCCAGAATAGGCTCTACCGAAGTAATATCATCCTTTGCCTTCAACCAGTTGAAGCCCAGCTGAAAGATCTTTCCGCTGCCAAAACTCAACCGTGTGGAAAAAATATCTTTTTGGAAGGTGTATCCCTTCCTGTTGAGCTGGTATCTTATGGATTCTCCCTGAAGTTCCACGCCTTCAGACAGGTAGGTCTCTCCTTCACCAAGTCTCCCCTGGATTTTTCTTTCCAATTCGCCTTTCACCACATGAAGGTTAACGAAGCCCAGTTGCAGGTCTGCATCCACGCCTCTCACTCGCTTGCCGTCCAGAGTGAATCGGGAAAGCCGGGAATTGAAATCCCCGAACTTCAACCGCAGGTAATCGCCGGCTTCCAAGCTCAACCGATACCGGTTTCTCGGTTGCTTGAAAGAATCCTCTTCCGATGTGAGTTTTAGATCCGATTTGAATCGTAAAGGACCCCACTCTCCAGAGAAGTTCGCCGTCGTCTGACTGATTGCCAGTGGATCACCCTCATCGATTTCATCAAAAGAGTAACCCCCGTTTATCCTGCCACCATAGGTCAGGACCCGCTCCACAGCTTCCACTTTCTCCACGTGCTCCCGAACGGCCTCAAACGACCAGGCTTTTGGCTCCACAGGGCGACCCGTCAAAGCGGTCAGTTCTATCCGTACCTGATGCCTCCCCGGGAGGAGAAGTTTAGGCTCATACGTCACAAGATCGGGACCCACAAGAGAGCGGGCCGTTACATCACGACCGTCAACGAGGAGTCTGACCGAGGATACATCCACAGAGTCCACATTGAAAAGTGAAGCCGCAATGAGGACATCATCGAACGGGATTCTTGCTCCGGGCAAGGGACTGAAAATAATAACGGCATCAACTCCCACCGCAGGTGCTGCCTCAACCACCGTCGTCGGCTCCGGTTCCGGGCTAATCTGAACAGAAACTGGGGCATCCTGGGGATCGGTCTCTGGGAAGTTGAGTACGGACCCATCCACCAACGTTGCCGAAATGAAGTATTCCACCCCTTCGAGAGAAAGGCGTTCCAGAGGAATTTCGCCACGCCACCCCTCCGTCGTTCCTTCCATCTCCACTTCAATGAAGCCCTCTTCACCCGTTTCTCGATAGAAAAGGTCTACCCTCTCCACATCAACAGGAGAGGAGACATCCGCCTGTATGACCAGGACTTCAGTGGCCGTGTGGCGAATAACCGGCTGATGGGTGATGACCCCTGTGGCCTGAGCGTGAAGAGAGGTAAATGTCAAAATAACACAACTTGACGTGAGAAAAATCCTTTTCCACGGCGAACCGCTTGTCTGCTGATCCATCTTATTCCTTACTTGTCCCCTGCTATTGAAATTTGATGATGAGTTCTTTTCTTCGCCCGTGATTATCCTCCATATCGAAAATCAACTCCCGTTCAGCAACGATCACCATAACGGCGGTGGCCAGAAATGCCCCCGTTTCTTTCTCCACACTCCCGGTAACCGTTACCCGAAGACCGGTCGTAATCTCACCTCCCTCAATCTCGGTATCCGGTCCTAATTTCACAATACCGGACAAAGTTGAAGGATCGAGATCCCCTTCCTGGACGGTGATGTCGGTGATTTCGAACTGCTCGTTTACTACCGGAGAATTAACCGTCGCCAAGAGCACTACCTGTGGAAGGCGGATACGTTCAGCAACTATGTCTCCCGTCTCTTCGTCCAAGGTTCCCACTACCGTCACCTTGAGACCGACAGTCAGTTCGTCTACTTCTATCACGGTCGACCCTGTTACAATTACCCGGCCCGATAAGGCGGAAGCCTCAATTTCACCCACCTTCACCTCGATTTCAGACAGTTCAACCAGGCCCTCCTCGCTGACAGCGGTGATAAGTCCCGTGATTCTCAATTTAGGAATGACAACGATCATTTGTGTGGCTTCAAGAACTTCGGTCTCCCTGTTGAAAATCCCCACCACGGTGACCTCTGCCCCATAGATGATATCGTCACCTTCGATTACCGTCCCCTCGGTTATCTTCACCTCGGCGGGGAGAGTTTCTCGATCGCCCTCCACAACGGTCACGTCGGAAATGGGAAACCGGTTTCCCGTGAACGTTGATGACACAATCCCTCTTATCGTGACGCGCTCCGAAACTTCGATGAGAGTGGCCTCCACGTTCCCAGTTTGTTCATCCAGGATGCCGGTGAGAGTGATTACCGCCCCCGCTTTTACGTCAGTCCCCTCAAAGACCGTGCCTCCCGTGACCTCTACAGTGTCAGACAGATCCTGGGCACTCACCCCTCCACCCAATACGGATATACCGGAAAGTGTAAATCGGCCTGCCGATATACCCGAGGAGGCTTCTCCCCTGACCTTTACCGTGGCGAGAACCTCGATTTTACCGTCTGCGTTCGATTCTACAACGGTCCCCGGTACTACGGAATGAACGCTTCCGGATATGAGATTGGTCAGCTCGATGGCTCCCTCAAGACTGATGATGATATCTCCAGAATCGGGATCAGTCAAAACCCACAACTCGGTCCCCTTGATCGAGGCAACCGACGTGGGGGTGGTGATGGTGAATTGCTGGGTCTGCTCTTTCACCGTTGCCTTCAAGGTGCCATAACTCAACTCCACACGCTTGGAAATTACCCCCTCGGTGCGACTTCCTGCTATCCGCGTCTCCGTGTTCTGTCTAATCTTCAGTTGAGACTTATCATCCAAAAACAGAGCGATGGCCAGCCCATCATCGCCGGTGACCACAAAATCACCATCAAAAAGCGAGGAGCCGCGCCGGAGGGTCTGAAAGTCTGGCACTTGTTCTCCCTTATGACTGACCTGTCCGGACGTCTTCATGGTCAACGCTATCCTGTCAACGGCCAGTAGTCCACTGGTGACAGTGACCAGGAACAATAACTTCCGCATCATCACCGGACCTCAGTGGAAATCAAGCTCGCGGTTCCCTGTCTGAACTCCTCTACCAGGGCGTTCAAGGTGGACATATCGCTTTCTGTGCCATCAAGAGTGAAGGTGCCGGAGGCCTGGTATCCCGTTAAGGGACCGCCCGGTGTGAAGTAGGCCTGCAGAATCTCTTCCGGCAGGATCTCCTGCAATGCCTGCATGATTGGATTTACGGTCATATCTTTAATCATGAAAGCGTAAATGGGACTGTTGATCCTCTCAATACCTTCGGTTGTGGAAATCCGTTTCTGGATCTGCCATACATAAATGCTGCCGGCCATGAGGTCCACCACCCCTGCCGTGGGATACATGAAACTCAACTGGTTTCCGGACGCTTCTGACACAAGTTGCCACCCCATCGCCTGATCAAGAGGAAGAGCCGTCACATCCTCAATGGCGTCTTCCACAGTAGCATGTTCTTCGAATACGAATTCCGCGACTCTCAGGAAAAACCCACATTCCGGGCAATTCCTGATGTGGGGGGCAGAAAACATCTCTGACTCCCACTGGAAAACGGGGTAGGTCGTATAAATCTCGTTCTCTGCCAGTTCCTCAAAACCACCCCCGGGAGAGGTCAATTGAAGCGTTCTCGATGGGGTTACATTGAGGATCTGTTCCACCGTGGCAAGCAATCCACCATCCTCCGAAAACACGGAGAGACGAAAGGCATAAACACCCTCGGGAAGTCTTCCTGTCTGTACAATCACGCTGAATAAGTCATCCAGATCTTCCATCTCCAGACTCTTCTCAACATCGATGTCTACTTCAACCTCGTTGCCCTCCACATCATATAGAACCAGGTTTTCGGTTGAAAGATCTCTGTTGTCCAGGTCGATGTGCGCCGTCATTTCAGGAATATCCGCCGCCACCTCGATCAGCGTGGTGGGGTCGGGTATTCCCAGGGCAGCGGATTGAATCGTGATTTCGAATTCCACCGTGACAGAAATGGGATAACTGTCACTCGCGAGACGGTATCTGAAAAGCTGGACGTCTGAACTACCGGTATTAATATCAACGGAACTGACATAGTAAGTGATAAAGCGGTAAAACGTTCCGTCTAATGTAACCGACTGTCCAAAAAGAAGTGACTTGACCAGCAGAATGCAAAAAGTTAGAGCAATTCCTTTTTTCGTCATGACCTATTCCTAAATTGATGAAGGAAAACCTGTCCCAGCTATGAACCTGCCAAGTTTAGCTCCCGCTTTATGAACATCAAAATAGATTTCGCTTACATTTTGAGCCTGTGATCTGAATCACAAGTGGGAACCAAGTATAATCAGCTTCACACTGTATGGGGCAAGACCAGCTGTTATGACACCAGGAGATACAGGAAGGAGGCAATCCCAGCACCTATCAAGGCGTAGGGAATTTGCGTGCGGACATGATCCATGTGATCAGAGGCCGATGCCATGGAAGAGATGATAGTGGTATCAGAAATGGGGCTGCAGTGGTCGCCAAAGATGCCCCCTCCCAACACCGCCGCCAGAAACATGGGAATACTTCCTCCCAGTGCAGTTGCCATGGGAACAGCAATGGGCACCATCACGGCGAATGTCCCCCACGAGGTTCCCGTCGCAAAAGCGACAAAACAGGCGATCAAAAAGAGTCCTGCCACAGCCACTTTCGTATGAACCACACCTTCCATGAGACCCGCCACGTATTCACCCATCCCGAGCTGACGAACGGTATCCCCCAGGGCAAAAGCAAGAATCAGCAGGCTCACCACAGGAATCATACCGCCCATCCCCTTGAATATAAACTTCAAGAAATCGCCGGAACTCATCCTTCCTCGTCCCAGGTTGAACAGAGCAAGCACCGCGAGGCTCATGATAACTGCCCAGAAGACGGCCGTCGCCCCCGAACTTGCCTGAACGATGTCCCAAAGATCAGCTCCCGGTCCGGCACTCCGCCTCCCTGTAAGATAGATCCCGATCACGATTGTCACCACCATGGTGATAACAGGCATGATGAGGTTTCGAGCCCTCGGCGTCAATCCGGGTTGCCGCTTCACATCTATGACATCATCTGCCAGCATGGGCTGGGCGCCATCAGCGTACGGTTTTCCTTCCTCTCGGGCCCGCCGTTCCGCCTCACGCATAGGACCGAATTCCCATGGTCGAACAATGGAGATAAGTACGATCAGAATTGCAGCCATGGGATAGAAGTTCACCACTACACTCCGAAGAAGCACTGCTACCGGTCCATCCACTCCCTGCACGGCAAGCAGTCCAATGATGTAAGCTCCCCAACCATTGAAGGGCACCAATATGCAGATGGGAGCGGAGGTGGAGTCGCAAATGTAAGCGAGCTTTTCCCTGCTCACACCATGGCGGTCCGTGAGCGGCCGCCCCACGGTACCCGCCACCAGGGCCGTAATAGAGCTTTCAACCGTGATCAGCACACCCGCAAGAAACGGAACCAATTGGGCCTGCCGCCGGCTCTTCACCCAGTTTCGCCGGTCCAACCAGCCTACGAATCCTTCTACCCCTCCTGTGGCGCTCATGAGCGTCAACGTGGCGCCCACCAACAAGCTGTAAAAAATGATGCGCGTATTGTCCGCATCACTAAAGACCGAAACCAGCGACTCCGCCGTGGACCAGAGACCTGTGAAGGGATTCCACCCCTCCAATACCCACCACCCCAACCAGACACCAAACAGGAGGGCAGGATAGATCTGCTTTTTCCACAGTGCGAGCCCCAGCGCGCCAACAGGGGGAAGTAACGACCAGATGCCGTATGTTTCCACGGGAAATGGTTAGTGGCGAGTGGTGAGTGGTGAGTGGAGATGGATCATAGGAAGACTTAGGATTAGAAACTAGGTGCAGTGAGAGCAGCCACCGGCTGACGAATGTCGCCTGCCGCATCGACACGAAGATTTCGGTGCTGACACACCCATCGTGGCCGGAGCTCCCATGAGCCGCTCTGGATTTCGCGCAGAACAGTCAGGACACACCACTTCCCTGTCGTCATCCCAGTTCGTGAGAAGCTCCTCAAACGTTCGACCACACTTATTACAATAGTAATCGTACATGGGCATGGGGTTGATCCCTCCGACTAATCCATTTTCTGATCTTCTGCGGGAGCGTTCATGGACGCATTCCACGCTTTCATGCCACCTAGTAGGTTAGTCACACGAAAACTGTGGCGCGAAAGAAGTGTGGCTGCCGTCCGGCTACGATTCCCGCTACGGCAGTACGCGATAATCTCCTTGTCCTTGTAATCATTTAGCTCGCCCACTCGCTCCTCCAATTCTCGTACAGGAATAAGAATGGCTCCCTCCAGGTGGCCAAGGGGACCCGTGAACTCCCTAGGTGACCGTACATCCAATAGCACGAGATCTTCGCCTCTCTCCAGCCTCTCCTTCAGCCGGGCCGGCGTGATGTTTTCGTAGACGGGTTCCTTCCCAATCGTAGCGCGTGTCTGGCAGGCAACAAAAGCTCCGATGCCCATCAGGATAATCGCGATAATACCTGCTCTCATAAACACCTCGTGAAAGATTTAACAAATAATTTACCACACTCTATCAAAGAAATACACCTCTTCAATGATAAAGTGTCACAACCATCCAGGCGAACGCCAGAGCGATGATGGCTTCAAGGAGAAGTTCATAACGGACAAGGAGAAACGGTTCTCCAAGAAGATTGAAGGGGGCAAATACCTCGAAGAAAAAGAATGTGAGCCATACAATCGCTCCGAAGATCAGAACTTTCCTGCCCATTTTTTCCGTCAATTGCGGACTCACAAAGGCATAGAGACTCACCAGACCCAGGGACCACAGATAAAGTAGAAGCATCACTGCGAGTTTCTTAACCGTCTACTGTGCGAGATCATCACGAAACGGGGTGATCGCCAGCAGCGGTTCAAGCCGCCTCCACATATTCAGACGTTTCTCGCTCTGACCGAATTCTCCTGAAAAAACAATGCGTTGGGAAACAGGATTTCCAAATAATACAAGAAACGCTAACGAGGCCCGCCACCCAGGCAGCCACCGAAGCCACGATCCCCTTTCGCCAATTAAACCCTTCCATAACTTACCCCTTCAACACCTTAATACTTCTCCGAAGGAGTCCCCCCGGGAAACACTCTAACCCGCTTTTCTCACCATAGATCGTAGTCCCGACGCGTTGGGAGAGGAGACGTTTATGAATACAAGGCCTACAGAGAAAAATTGACGGAGGTGTACTAGACAGTACGTCGAGTACATCCCGATAGCTATCGGGTCGCCGTTGTCGTAAGCATTACACTCCGTTGCAGTAGATTTGGTGGTGAGAAATGCGGGCTAACACCTACAACCCATATCTTTCCCCACTTCCCGTAACGGGAATCACAACCTTTTGCCCTGGTCGAATCCATCCACTCCCGGTAAGTTGTTGGAATCCCAGCCACGCCACTCCCACCTCCGGGGAGGGATTTGTTCCCGACGCCTGTGCCACTTCGTCCAGAGCAGATTGAATGAGCGCTTCTTTCACGATGACCGCTGTCCCCCGGCTTTCCCGCAGTACCTTCAACATCCATGATCCTCCAATGGGATCAGGTGAATTTAGGCCGAGGGCAGCGGTGTGGCCTTTCTTCCATGGCTGGCATCGATCCCGCCCTTCAACAAACGCCTTCACAACCGGGGCACACTCCGAGGACTGAACCACCACCATGCGTGGGAGTTCATCCTCAACCCAATGGAGGCGTCTCATTTCGTTAAATGCCTTCCACATGCCGATGAGGCCTGTACCTCCACCAGTGGGATATATCACCACATCCGGGAAATGCCAACCCAACTGCTCCGCGATCTCATACCCTAGCGTCTTCTTTCCTTCCACCCGGAACGGCTCTCTCAGAGTTGACAGATCAAACCAGGCTGCTTCTTTTTCCTCCTGCATCCTCAATGCGGACTCTGCGAGCGTGTTCCCAGCGAGTCTCACATCTGCACCGTAATTTTCCGTCTCCTTCACGAAGGCATGGGGAATTCTTCCCGGCAGGTAGACGTGGCAGACAACACCGGCCTCTCTACCGTAGGCTGCCGCCGCAACGCCCGCATTCCCTGCTGAAGGGAGACATATTTCTTTTACTCCATATTCCTTTGCTTTCGAAATGGCCACGGCCATACCGCGATCTTTGAAGGAGCCGCTAGGATTCTTGGTTTCGTCCTTGAAACAGAGAGAAATGCCCCTGTAGTCACCCGCTTCAATAAATGGGGTCCACCCCTCGCCAAGGGTGATCCTCTGCTCCTCGCTTGTGGGAGACAGTACGCACTCATAGCGCCAGAGGGAAGACAGATTGATATCGATAGCTTCGCGTGTTGGGAGTTTTCCTGGCCAGATGATCTCCACCTGAAGGGGGTGCCCGCATGAGCAGAGAGTAGGAGGATCACCGCCCGAATAATCGTTCCCGCAGAACGTACAGACAAGCGCGGTGTCGCGGGCGGGACTATTGATTAAGGATGGCCTCCATCATCTCGGGGTCGTCAGGTAGGAGCTCTGACTTCACCAGTCTCGGGGTCAGTTGGCGCCACCGGTCATCTTTTCCAAACACGGATTTGAATATCGGAAGGGCCTCGTCAAGACGGCCGCTGCTGGCTAACGTCACGCCGCTCCAGAAAGGTAGTTCTATGTTCTCCGGGTAGAACCGGGCGGCCGCATCGTACTCTTTCAGGGCGCTCTCGATATCACCCTTCTCCAACAGCTGGTCGCCCTTGTTCGCATGGTCATAAGCCCGGTGTATCCGGATCAGTCGCTTTAATTGCTTCAGAGGCTCCGGGTGATCCTCCACCCTGAGATCCATCACAACGTCTTTCCAGGGAATCCCTGTGGGCGTGCCGTTGACAATCAACATAGCGGCCGATTGACGTCCCCGGATGTCACCCCCTTCACTTTCTGCCGCCTCCAGGGCAGCCATCATCCGGTCAGCCAAATCACCTTCTGCCGATTCAAAGGCTTCTGCCATGGCGGGCCATACGGCGGACTTCTCCATCAGATTTGCCTGAACGGAATAGTTGTCTCCACCCTGGTGGCCCGCTGCTTCGATGCACCTGTCTCCCGTATGCACCGCCACGTTACCCCGAATATCAACCATTGCCACTTGTCGCACCGCCTCTCCTTCATCTTCGGAAAGGAGTCTTGCCAGGGCTTCCCCAGCCGTCATTCCCTCCTTCATCAGGCTCAGACCATCAGGTCCGTAGTCTACCTTTACGAAGGACTGGGTGGCCACTGCTCCTACTCCGGCTTCGGCCCACGGAACCACGGATCCTACAGAAAACCAGTGACTCTGCACCGCAACTCCCAGTTCCTTCGTCTCCGGATCGAGAGCCACAATGGAATAGGTACTCACGGGGCGGGAAGGCATTTCCTGGGAAATGGCAACGGTGGTGGTCACGGCAACAAGGCATGTGAATGAAAGAATCTGTCGACTCATGGTATCCTCCCTTCGTTGGTGTAAAAGTTACCCATTATTGCCCGGCCCCCACAAATGCCTTATATTGCGTCTCGCTCTTCCAACGAGGGGGGCAGAATGAGAATATTGTTGATGTCCATGCCAAATGCTATTATGGCATTCATTAAGGGTGCCAGAATCCCTAACCTTGCCCTTTCATCTCTGGCAGGAAATCTCGAAACAGGACATAAAGTCGCCATCGCCGATCTTGTTCTTTGCAGGGGGAATCTCAAGAAATATCTGGCTCGGCTTCTCAAAGATTTCTGCCCGGATGTGCTGGGTCTGACCTGTTTTAGCTTCCAGTACGATACCGCAATTCGGATCGCAAAAATGGCGAAAGAACTTGACCCCACCGTCCGGATTGCGCTGGGAGGATATCACCCAACGCTCTGCTACGAAAACATTCCGGAGGAGGAATCTCAGTACATTGACTTAATTGTTCGACATGAGGGGGAGAAAACATTCCGGAACCTAATTCGTGCCCTGGAAGGTAAACAAGATTTAGCGGATATTCCGGGCCTATCTTACAAGGCGAATGGCGAATTCATCCATAATCCTGCCGCCGGGAATCTGAACCTGGAGGAGATAGCACTTCCCGACAGAACGTCCCGAATACTGTTCGGTTACCATGCGTGGGGCCGGCCTTGTGATGTGATTGAGACCTCCCGGGGATGTACCTTCGACTGCAGCTTCTGCACCATCATCAAAATGTACGGCAGAACCTTCAGGCGTTACCCCATAGAGCGAATCATCCAGGACATCGGCGATGCTCAAGCACGTGGAGCCAAAGCCATTTTCATGGTTGACGACAACATCACTCTCAACATGGGACACCTGGAAGAGGTGTGCGATGCCATCATTGCCTCCAAATTGAACCACATCCACTACATTATTCAGGCCAGCGTACGAGGCATATCCAGCAGCAAAAAAGTTGTGGACAAGATGGGAAAGGCGGGGTTTAAGACTGTTTTTCTCGGCATAGAAAATGCAAGTGATGGAAATCTTGAGTTCTTCAGGAAAGATAATCAGGTGAATCTTGACCGGACGGAAAGGGCCGTTGCCTATCTAAGGGAGAACCGGATTATCGTTCTGGGAGCCACCATTGTGGGGAATCCGGAAGATACCGAAGAATCCATATGGCAGAATTTTCATTTTCTCAAGAAACTCAAGGTGGATGGGCCCCTATTTTTCAATCCTACACCACTGCCTATGACGGAACTGAGGGAGGAAACATTGAAGATGGGACTGGTGGTCAATCGCCATGATTTTTCCTGGTATATGGGAACGAAAGCAAATTCCCGCAGCTACCATCTCTCTCCCGAAGAAATCAACAGAATTGTCCTTGAGATGTATAAACGGTACCACAATTTCTTCCTTCTCGCAAAGAACAACGTTCGCAAACACTACCCACGCTATTTCTACAAGCGTCTATTGAAAGAGGGGGCAGCGAGTGCCTGGAATGGTCTTACACTAGGGCTCGGTTTTTATGATCGTGATCCCCTAAGGATCGCTCTAAAACGCGACACTAGACGAAGAGAGCAGTGGCTTCTTGGTAACCTCAACGGAAACTGCTCTTGCTTTAACTGCTCCTTCGCCCGGGGGGAAGCGGCGGTAGCAGTGTGATCCCCTGCCAGAGACACCTGTTTGATATCCCTGATGATATTGCCTACCTCAATTGTGCCTATATGTCCCCTCAGTTGCGCAGCGTCACTAACGCGGGTAGGGAAAGTACGGCCCTGAAAGCTTTTCCATGGCGTATCACGCCAGGGGATTTTTTTAATGCGTCCGATCGCGCTCGAGAATTATGTGCCCAGGTTATGGGCGCCGAAGCCCCTGATATCGCCATCATCCCTGCAGTAAGCTACGGCATGGCCGTTGCCGCTGCCAACGTTGACGTCCCCCGGGATAGCTCTATCGTGGTCCTGTCGGAACAGTTCCCATCCAATGTCTATCCCTGGAAAGAGCTGGCCCGGGAAAAGGGGGCGAACATAATCACCGTTCCGCGCCCGGAGAACTGGAACTGGACCACGGCTCTCCTTTCTGCCATCGACGAAACGATGTCCGTCGTTGCCGTGCCCCACTGTCACTGGACGGACGGGACCCTCATCGATCTTGAGAAGGTTGGTGATCGTTGCAGGGAGGTTGATGCGGCATTGGTCCTGGATGTCACCCAGTCCCTGGGTGTCCTCCCGTTACCCTTGAATTCGGTTCAGCCTGATTTCATGGTGACAGCCGCGTACAAGTGGTTATTGGGACCCTACAGCACCGGGTTCCTGTACGTCGCTCCCCCTCATCAGAATGGCCGTCCTCTTGAGAACAACTGGATCAGCCGAATAAACAGTGAGGACTTCGCAAACCTGGTTAACTATTCGAGCGAGTATCAGCCGGGAGCGAGACGTTTCGACGTGGGGGAACGAAGCAACTTTACCCTCATGCCCCTCGCGGTAGCCGCGTTAGAGCAAATCCTTCAATGGCAAGTTCCCCGCATTGCCGAGACCCTGTCACGAATGACAGATATGATCAGTAAGAGAGCCCGTGAGCTTGACCTCGCCGTATCGCCTCGGCACCTGAGGGCCGGGCACTTATTGGGGTTGCGATTCCAGCAAGGAGTGCCTGAAGAACTTCCGGCCCGCCTTTCAAGAGAGAAAGTTTACGTCAGTGTCCGGGGTGACTGCATACGCGTTTCCCCCTACCTGTATAACAACGAGGGTGATATCGATCGACTGTTTGACGTGCTTGAGGCGGTTCTCTAGATTAGAGAGAGTTGCTGAGTCTGGGCCAGTGAGACACGAAACACCATTTCTTCGTGACTATGAGTCTTTGTGGCAGGGAAGACCAGTTCAGAAGAGGGTTGACGCAAACCGGGGACGGTACTTCAGGGTGGTTTCGTGTTCTTCCCCCAGGATGTGAAAAATTCCGATAATAGCTTTTCGTGCAGCATCGTCCATACAACGGCGATCTTCCCCGAGGGACTCGATGAGTTTTTCCACTGCTTCGTCCCGATTGCCGGCACGCCATAATTTGATGCCTTCGGTGTAAAGCTTGCGGGCGAGAGAATCTTCATCTTCGGGCAGTTCCCCTTTCTCCAGATCGTATCGCGTTAATACCACCTCCGCTCTGTCGAAAAACAGGTCCCCGCTCTCAAACCGGGCGGCAAGTTTCCTGCTTTCCTCAGGATCGGTGGGAAAACTCGCTTCGGCGAGGATAATGGTGGCCTGTTTCTCCAGATTCGGATCTACATCCCCGTTATCGAGAACCTCCCGGGCCTTCACCATGGCGGTAGAGGTATCCCCCTTTTTCAGAGCCCCCTCAGCCACTGCCAGGGCCTCTTTGGCCGCACCGGGTAAGTGGTCATTCAACCACTGGCGAACCTGGGTCTCCGGCAGTGCGCCCACAAACTCTCCAGCCACTTCTCCGTTCAGGAACATTTTCACCGCCGGGATACCACGGATCTTGTACTGTGCGGCTATCTCCTGCTGAAGGTCCGTGTTCAACTTCACGAGCGTCCATGAGTCCCCGGCATCCCCCGCCAGCTTCTCAAGGATCGGTCCCAGAATGCGACATGGAGCGCACCAGGCCGCCCAGAAGTCCACCACCACGGGTCGAGATCGGCTCGCCTCGACGACGTCCGCCTGAAAATCTATGGGTTCCTTATCAAGATACATAACTCTGAGTTGTCCAAAATTTACTGCAGAGTTAAGTTTATGTGAAAAGCAGAAATTCCCGGTGTATCGTATCACGAATTGACTTACAGCGAATACTATGACCACCCTTTGTTTTGAATCCCATTCAGATCGGCGGGGCGGCTTTTGGAGGGTACAAAATGTGTGGTAGAACGACCCTGACGCTGGACCTGCCTTTCATGAAGGAGGTTTTCACCATCAAGCATTGGGAGAAGGAAGAGTACTACTCCCGCCGCTATAACATAGCTCCAACCCAGACATCACCAATCCTGTTATCCAATGGCGATCGCCACGTCAAGCTCATGCGTTGGGGACTGGTGCCTTCCTGGGCCGGGGAGATTCCCCAGGGTTCCCAAATGATTAACGCGCGAGCTGAAACCGTTATGGAAAAGTCATCCTTTCGACGTCTTGTCCCAAGGCGACGCTGCGTTGTGCTCACAGACGGGTTCTATGAGTGGAAGAAGGAGGGGATGTCAAAGGTTCCGCACTACATCCACGATCCTGATGGAGGGATACTTCCCATGGCGGGATTATGGGATATCTGGACAAGTCCAGAGGGCGACGAGCTCCGTTCCTATACCATTATTACAACGGAACCGAACTCGCAGTTAGAGTCCATCCACAACCGGATGCCGGTCATTTTACAAACGTCAGATCTGGATCTATGGCTTCGGACGGATGAACACCGTCCCAATGAAGCAATAACGTTGCTGAAACCCTACGAGGGACAGCTGGAAATCTTTCCGGTGTCTAACTTTGTCAATTCACCGGGAAATAATTCCCCCGAATGCATTCAGCGGGTGAGGGGGCGCTATTGAAAGGAAGTATAGACATGTCAATTATGAAAAAGGTTAAACCGAGAGCACTGTTCATGGGCAAGCTAAGTCAAGGCTGTGACTTATTGGAAGAGATCAGTGACATTTGCCGCAAGGAAAAAGTTCAAATTGGACGCATGGAGGCACTGGGTGCAGTTCAGAGGGCCCGTCTTGCCTTCTACAACCAAGAAACGCATGAATACGAATTCTTGATGGTAGATCAGTCCCTTGAGATCACCAAACTTGTCGGTAATGTTTCACTTAAGGATGGAAAACCATTTGTCCATGCCCACATCACATTGGCAGACGAGACAGGAAAAACTTATGGTGGACATCTCGCTCCAGGAACGGTGGTTTTCGCATGTGAATTGATACTGGAATCTTTTGAGGGTCCGGTTTTTGAGAGGGGTCTTGACGCACAGACCGGTCTCCCTTTATGGACAATTTTAGAATGAAAATCGCCAACGCTGAGCTGTTAGCCGGATGGGGTGTAAACTCGTTGTTGGCCCCGCCATTGAGTTTCAATCCCTCTCCCGATACAGCGGGTTCCCCCGCTGTAGACTGCCCACTGCCATTCGGAGCGGAGTTGAGCGTAGAGGAGATTCCGGTCCTTCGGGACTGGTGACTGGTTGCCGAGGGCTGAATGTTACGGCCTTGTCGTTATTTCGCTCTTGATTGTCATTCAACTCATCGGTAGTCTTACTGCAGAGGGAGGTTTCAGTACAGGCAGTTCACTTATCCCGGCACCTCGCCACGCTTTATCAAATAAGACATATAGCAGTTAGGAAAAGAAATCGGGCCCACAGCTTCATATGGTTACCTTGCCAATAAGATGTGTTAGAAGACTCTATCTTTAAAGCAGACCTTATCTGCCTTCTATAACTTTCACACAAGTTCTCTTTCATCAACGGCTGATTAGTCTTCGAAGAGGTTCGTTGGATGCACGCCGCAGACATCCTAGACGCTCATTTCAGGCTAGGTCCTCTGCTCCGATCACGTCACTTCCTGCTTTGGCCATACAGGGGTTTTCCAACGCCTTGTAAAAAAGACTGCCCTAATTGCGTAATGTTATTGTAATAACTATTTGTTTAAAGTGCATTTGTGCTTGTCCGTGCATTAGTAACGCAAAAATGGGGGATTAAATGCAAGATCATATTTTACTCAAACAGGTAGTTCGCCGCCTCGACATTCTGATTGCCCTTCACTTGGAAACCTTGGGCGGCTCTGAGGCAGCTCGGCCAACTGCCAAGATCCAACATCTTGCTGGGCTCGGACTTTTGCCGTCAGAAGTAGCGTCTATTCTGGGCAAGTCGACCAACTACGTCACAGCGACACTTTCCCAAATGAAGAAACGTAAAAAACGCAAGGAGGCAAACACATGACTGACGACCATTTCAAGACGATCTCTCGGAAGCTGGATCTGTTGGTCCGTCTGGCGGCGCATTCCCTTGTTGCAGACAAGAAGCAACGAGAACAAATCATGCTATTGAGCAACGCCAGCTTTCAACCGAAGGAAATCGCCGAGATCCTAGGGACTACTCCTAACACTGTCCGTGTTGCACTCTCTGCAATGCGCAAAAGGGAAAAAAGGGGCTAGAGCATGGCTAAAGTGGCAAAAAGTCAGGTTAGTGATCCTATTCAACGAGAATTAGATTCCATAAAGCGTCTCCTTATACTTTTGTTGCTTAAAGGCGGAGCGACGCAAGAAGAAATTGGAACAGCACTACAAATTGATCGGAGCGCGGTGAGTAGGATGTTCCCCTCTCGAAAAATCCGCAAGTTTAGCCAGAAGGACTAAATGAAAGGAACTCCTAGTCGATGGTAACAAACCGACGTCTGAGAACCGCTCTCTTGGAGCGCCTTAGTGTCACCCCACAGCGTCTTTCACAGAGGGTGAAGAAGATGAAGAGTGGCCATGGCCCGATGTCGACTGAGGAAGCAACATATGTTATTGCTCACCAAGAAGGCTTGGATTTGACCAAGTTTCTAGAGCCATTGATGGTTCGGCGTGTTAGAAGCTTAATCCCTCGCAATTCTTCTCTAGCAGTCAGAGCTAGGAGTGTTCAAAAAAGTAAGCGGTCGTCTATTCGAACGCCAGTCAGGATTAGGTTAGAAGGTGCATTACCTGAGGTTGATGCATTTATGTCATCGTCAGTTGCCCGTGATGCCAAGGAAATGGCCAAAATCTATCCAATTTATTACGTCTTAGAGAATTCACTTAGAATAGTCGTTAGGCGAATTATGGATAGAAAGCACGGAAAAGAATGGTGGGAGAACAGAGTGTCAAAACGTCTCAGGAGAAAAGTATCCGATAGAATAGAAAAGGAAGAAAGGAAACCGTGGCACGGCAAACGAGGCCAGCACAAAATCTTCTACTCTGACTTTGGGGATCTTAGAGCTATCATTGAGAGAAACTGGGAAGATTTCAAATCCCTATTTCCATCACGTTCTTGGATTACCCAAAAACTGGATGAACTGCAACATCCACGAAATATCTTGGCTCATCATAACCCAGTTAACAAAACTGACCTTAAAAGGATCGAGCTATATTTTCATGATTGGGTTGAACTCCTCAAGTCGCATAAGGACTCGATTCCATAGAAATCCTTCATGCAATGCCCAACAACTTCTCCAACTCACCTGCGTCGATAGGCGGATATTGACTGTTTTGGAGATAAAAGAAGTTTGATGCCTGTCGATTGAATGCATATTGTGTTCACCGCAGGCAACTGAGCTTCGCCGTTAGGCCGATAAGTTCTTGAAGTGAACTGACAAAGTGGCCGACACTCGAGTTCAATTAGAAGTAGAGGACTGGGTTCGCAAACAATGGGTGTCGAAACAATATGGACAAGCTTTTCATCATATGAGCGCCCGGTTATCATCGGGTGGCGTTTTCGAATTCGATGCCGTCAGTTTAAATGGCAAGATAATCGCCAACATATCGACTAGCAGAGGAACAAATGTTTCCGGGAAGCGTGCCGTCGGAAAGACACACAAGATCCGATCTGATATGTTCTTCCTTCTACTTGTTCCTGCAGACGACCTCAGTGTAATACTCACTGAGAGAGACATGTAGGATTTCTGGAACATCGAGATGAAGGAAGGCAGAGTTCCTTTACCAGCGATTGTGCCGATTCCACTTCCTTCCTAGTCATAGATTGTCTCCATCCAGATTACCTAACTAATTAGATATTACCTCAAGCGGGAGTTTGGCGGCTCTATGTCGTGTTTGTGGCGGGTTTGTCGCCTTTGTTGCCCCTTTGATGCCCCATTGACACCCGTTTCGCCGAAGTACGCCGTCCCCTAGGAAAGGCCACTCCATCCTTTTTTTGACATCGGTGCAGCTGGTCAATCCTCATGTCTGTTTTCAATTTCTTCTTTCGCTAATTCCTCTTCTAATGCTTCAACAGTCGGTAAATTCTCTTTCAAATTATCCGGCATTGCTTCTGTAAGCCTATATGTTACTACTCCCATTGGTTTCTCCGTATCGCGCAATGCGTATTCCACGATTATCTTATTTCTACTCTTGCATAAGATGATACCTAAACTGGAGTGGTCGTCAGGGTGTCTTAACTGCTCATCCACAGCAGACAGATAAAAGCTCATTTTACCCACGTACTCTGGCTTGAATTTTCCGATTTTGAGGTCAATAACCACAAAACAGCGCAGACGGAGATGATAGAAGAGAAGATCAATGTAGAAGTCCTGATCACCGACCTCCAGATGATATTGACTGCCCACAAATGAAAATCCAACACCTAATTCCAACAAGAATTCCCGCAGATGCGCGAGAAGGCCCCGTTCAAGATCTCGCTCAGTTGCCTTTTCCGACAGGGTCAGGAAGTCAAATATGTAGGGATCTTTGATTAGTTGCTGAGCGAGGTCAGATCGCGGAGCAGGTAACGTCCGCTCAAACGTGGTTATAGACTTCCCTTGTCGCTGATACAACCCACTTTCAATCTGGTGCACAAGTACGTTTCGGCTCCAGCCGTTTTCAATGGTTTTTTGGATGTACCACTCCCGCTCGTGGGCATCCTTTACCGTCTGTATAATGCGTATGTTGTGTCCCCAAGGAATTTGTGAAACAAGCTGTTTCACAATTGATCGATCAGGGTGAGCTTCTGCTAGTGCTCTCATGAACTTAAGATTGCGCGGTGAGAATCCTGTCATGTCGGGGAAACTATTCTTCAGATCTGCAGCCAAGCGAGCAACAACTTTTGTTCCCCACCCTTCCTGCCGTTGTCTTAGAAGGATCCTTTGGCCAATATCCCAATAGAGTAAGACCAACTCTCTATTGACGGAAAGAGAAGCTTTTATCTGTGCGGTTCTGATTCGCTTTTTCAGATCTTCCAATAATTCGGCATAGCCGACAGGTGGCTCTATCAATTGTGCAACAGGTTGTTTCACTATTTCGGTTCCCTTAGATTTCTTTTTGGACGTCATACTCGTCTTTTACTCTCGTGAGCTCAAGTTTGCCCGGCGGTCGCTCAGGCCCATCCCTGCAGGTATTCCCATCTTAAATCGCTGTGAAATAATCCCGAACCTTAACGTGGCGGTTGCTGCAAATCTTGCAACAACTGAAACCCGCTGTAGCTCTCCAGTTCGGACAATATTCGGCAATTCAGATGCGTGCTGGCATCACCCAATTCATTAGAAAACAGGGATAGCATCAGGCTGCATCATGGTCTGAAAATTCGTTTGAATATACCCAACCTTGCCAGACGGCCGAGTGCGAAGAAAATCTTTCTCAACAACTGTGTCCGTAGAACAGGGTTTTGCAGGGACGATCTTACGTTGTATGCCGTTGCCTTCACCCTGCTGCGGTTCATGTACAGAAGAATCAAAACAACGAGTGCCGCAATAAGAACCAGTCTGGTCATGATTCTTTTTTAGTCATTGACTGTCTCCATATTACCCAATCCATTACCCAATTAATTAGATGTTGCCTCTTCCCCATCGTTTATGGCCGGGACGCCAACAAAAAATGCGGGGAGAATCTCAGGAAAAAGGGTCGGTGATAATCATTCAGAATATACTCTATGGTCGTTAGTCTTTCCTCCGGCGCCATCGAGGAAAGATCATACTCCCTTCTATCTATGGCCCTTCCCGTTTGCCGGGCAAAATCCGCTCCGAAAACAGTCCCCAGTACGGTACCCGTCGCGGTGGGAAATAACACGATGGGATCTTCCCGGGGCTCTAAAGGCATTTCAAAAATCTTCTCTTCAAACACTTTCCCCAAAAGATAACCCGCGTAACCTCCTGCCAGCCCTCCAAGAAAACCCCACAAATGAAGCCCGAATTGACTCTGGTAGTTTACCTGAGCAATGGCATCCACAGGCACCGAGACCTGGTAGAAATCCACCTGGAAGAGGAGTGCGCCATCGTGAACATCGTCTATGCGGACATTCGCGTAGGTCTGTCCTGAGGTAAGCGTCACGTCCCAGCGTTGCCCGAAAAGACACCCAGTTAACAAAACGATAATAAGGGGGACTCTGAAATAAGAGCGGTCAGTCAAATAATGCTTCCTCTTTTCCCGTCTCACTGTTCCATACACTGCGACTTTTCTCGCCACCCTTCGGCCAGATAACAAGCGATCTGCCGGGCTGCAGAGGGATTATGTAAAGATGCTTTTCCTCCCCTTCCGTATTCTTCAAAAGGATGGACATCTTTTCATTTTCAGCGATTTTTCCCGTAACGGAATCCAGGTATCGATAGCGGACAAATTTACCTCTATCAAGGAGAAGTCTCACTTCCTTATTACCCTTGCTATCCTGCGTGATCACTGAAGATGGATATTCAGACACGGTCTGTTCCTCCTCAATTCCTTATCGTTACATAAATACGTGAAAGGCCCCGGGCACAACCGACACCTCAAAAGGGGTATTTCCTTTAAGCTCCCCGTCGACATTCAAGATATCGTTTTCACGTGAAATAATTGAGTACTTCTTGACCTGATGATATTCCACCAGGGGATCCGAGACATGGGAACCGTCGAACACTTTGAGAAATAACTTTAACAATTTCCAACGGCTGCCGTTTCGAACAATGACAAGGTCGATGAGTCCGTCGTCGAGTTTCGCGTAGGGTGCAAGGCGCATCCCTTTCCCCGTGTGCTGCGTGTTGCAGCCCATGGCAAAGATGAATTCGTCCTCATCTTCCCCACCGTCAATGATAAGTCTCGCCGGGCGGCGAACCAGCTTAAGAAGATGAAGGAGAGTTACAAGCGTATACCGGCTTTCGCCTAGCCACCTAACCTTTTCCGCCGTCACATTTATGTCTGTTGCCATTCCCCATCCAACCACGTTGAAAGCGTAGACAGTGTCGCTTCCCATCCGGATTTCTGCCACATCGATGGGACGAGTTTTCCCTTGCAGAATCTTCCGGGCAGCCTCCACCGGGTCGAGGCAATTCAGGTCATGCATGAAAGAATTCCCCGTACCTGCAGGTATGCAACCGATCGGAATTTGTGCTGCATCCGTGCGGGTTAAGAGTCCGTTGAGAACCTCGTGCAGTGTGCCGTCTCCGCCCACGAGACAAAAGCCGTCCCAGTCCGAGAAATCAATCTGGTTGATCATGTCACCAGCATGCCCGGCGTATTCAGTCTCCCGGATCTCGAGTTTCGCCCCGGAAGATTCAAATACCGGCGTGACCCTTTTTAGAACCTCCAGTGCCTTTTTCTTTCCCCCAAACGGATTGACTGCGAGAATAAAGCGTTTATTTGTCATAGCTTTGATTTTGCGATCAGCGGTCAGCTGTTAGCTCTCAGCATCCAGATCGGGCATAAGGTGTCACGAATCCCGGCGTTCGTTCCATTACGACATAGAAGCAGGCCCCGTGTTTCCATTTCTCCTCCTCCGCAGGAGATCCTACGGGTCAAAGGAGTTCCTACGGAACAATCCTCCGGTTCTCCGTCTCCTCACTTCGACCATCCCCACTGAAGATCAAACAGAGGCAGCAGGTGCCACTGGGTTCCGAACGGATATTCACCGAACACCAGCTTGTATCCCACGGTTACCTGGAACCGGGAACTCTTGTTCCAGATCAACAAACCCTTGTGCTCAAAGGCAAAGGTCCCTTCATCCAATCCCGGCAGCAACAGGGCATCCATGTCAGTGACAAGCTCTGTCCGTTTGGTCACTTTCGTGAGAAAATCAAGACCCAGGTTCATCCCGTATGTGTTGTGGTAAACACCAAGGCGGGGAAAAACGGTTGGCAGGTCGACACTGGTGCGGCTGTCCAGTTCGCCCGACTTAACGGATAACGCCAAACCCGCTTTTACCGTAATGAAAGTAGACGTCCCAAAGAACCGGGTCAACATTATCTCATTCCGCGAGGAAATCATATGCGGGATTTGAGGTATGGTAGGATCGTCGGAGATGATTCCGCCAACATCCATGTCGGCCAACGCCTGTATGCCAAATCCCTTTACTCTGAGCAAGCGCAATAATGGCGTCGGATAGACCAGGCTGTGTCGAGTAGCCACTTTCCAACCGGAAAACGTAGAGTGAGAAATCTTGACCCTGATATTTGGCATTTTGATAAAGAGAATCGGGTGCGTGGACCATTCGACATATTCTGTCTGACCGTAGCGCAACGGTTGGAACAGTCCGATTTCATATCGTCCCCTGGGAAGTGTGTGAGCCGTTCCCGTTGACCACTCTCTCTCAGCGGCAGGAGCAGCAACAGTGGCAGTTAAAAGGAGGAGGGCGAATATCTTTCTGCACGTCATGGTGACAGCACCAGTTTTGCGCTGATGGGTATGTGATCAGATAACCGGGTCGCGCCTTGATGCGTGGAATCTGAGTCTGTCGCCCAGCTCAAATTGGTGAAAAGATAATCGAGCTTCCGTCCGCCTGACGCATGCGGAGGACTGCTTTCAGTGAAGTCATGGATGAAATAAGTGAAATAAGACACATTGTCACCAAAATATTCGTTTAACCGAATCGCCGGCCTGTAACCTCGGTACAAGCCATTCAACCAGGTGGTTTCAAGTCCGTAGTAAGCTCCCTCTTTGTGATCGTCGTCTGAAGAATGGAAAGACTCTCCGTCACATTTATCTTCATCGCAATAGTCGGTTGAATCGGATTCCGGTGGCAATTCATTGAGATCGCCCCCCGCCACAAAGAGGGCTCCTGTATTATCCAGAGCATCCAATTCTTCCTTGAGTGTGTTAATGTGATTTTGTTTCGTATCGTCCGTCGAAAAGGCCGCCGTGTGGACGCCAACCGCATAAAAGTCCTCGTAACTCGGAAGATCAAGTTTCACCTTAAGGATATTCCGGCGGAGATAAAAGTATTGTGTCAGGGAACTCTGATCCCCTCGTAGGGGCAGGGGAACCCTCTCTGTCTCTGTGAAGTTCCACCGGCTTAGAATGGCATTCCCGGCATCCATTCTCCCCAGCCCATCGCTGGGAATGAACTGAACCTGCCAATACGAGGCATAAGCTCCGTAGTTAAGATGGGTGTGGTCCAGTAACCATTGAACCTGATCAACAAAGGCCGTCCTTTTCGATTCCACATCCACTTCCTGGAGAATCAGAATATCCGGCTTTGTGTCGTTAATCTTGTCAGCCACGACTTTCAGGTTACCGATGACTTCCCTCTCCGTAAGAAGTACGCGATCCCCACACCCGTCCCCAAACCATGGAATTCTTCCCGCTCCGTACCGGATGTTCCACGTCATAACCAGGATGGTGTCCACGGCGGTGGGCGGAGGCGCTATTTCAATCGCGGTGTAAGAAATCGCTTCCTCGGCTTCATCCCAACTCGTAGCCAGCGGCCCACAGCCCAAAAAAAGGAGGAGAAGAGAAAGAATACAAACTCTCATTTATAGCCTAAAGGCGGTCTGTCTTAGAATCCCACCAATAAAAACCAGTGCCAGACCTCCCAGACAACAGATCCCCAGGATCCGGCCGAACGAAAGACCCGATAGAGACTGTTTCGACTGGCTCCGGTCCTTTTGAGCGGAATAAACGAGCGTTCCATCGGCGAGCAGGATTCGGGAAATAGTATTGATATGATAGCTGTACTCCGCGTTTCCTCCCCGCAGTCCAAACTTAACCACACTACCGTTATACCTACCCGCACAATCTTACCTGTATCTCCTCTCATCAAAGGGGCTTATTTCAAAGGAAGTGCTAGCTGTGGCGTCGATAATGGAGCCAGAATGGGGAGTAGATGATGAGCACATGCAATAAGCCGGCAATTTCCAGCCCCAGGAGATACCAGGGCCATTCTCCCATGACAAATGGATTATTGGCTATCGGTTTTTCACAGAGGTACATGTAGTTAGCATCGAGCAGCCAGTTAACCACTCCAATAACCACCAGCACGGGTTGCGTCCAGAGTGTAACTCTCCACCAGGATCCTTTTCGAGGCCTCATTCGCAGCACCAGTGTCAGGTAGAGGGCTGAGGCTATGATTCCCCCATGGGCAACGAAATATTCCTGGAATAACAGTGCTTCGCTGCCGCTTGTGAATTCCGGTGTCAGGAGCGAATGAAAGGCTCCCGGAATGCCCCAATAGTAGAGAAACTCATACGCCCACTGATTCCGCCAGATGAGAACGGTTCCGGACAGTAACGCGGACAGTCCACACATGTGTAGAGGCAAGTTGGATCGCACATTCCATTTCCCCAACCACATCACGTACGGATGGTACAGTATCCATCGGGACAGAAGAACGACTGCCAGGATAACCGCAAGGCGATTTCGATATTTGGGCGAGAGCCTTTTCCCGATGAAAATAATGGTGGCGATGAGAACGGCAGTTACGATATTTGCCTGCCACCAGAGAGGGCTGAAAATGGGGATTGTCACATGGGGAGTCATTCGGCGGGAAATATAGAGCCACCCAAAAAGAGAGACTATTAATTAATTTGAGCCCGTGGAGTCTGTGACCTAGTTCAGATACAGCGGATCATACTGTTGCGACTTGATGTATGCAAAGAGGTCTTCGGGCTCCGGTTTTGTCGCCAGGCCACTTTCGTAGGCTTCTTTCATCACGGCGGCGGCAATTCCCGCGGAGACGGCTCTGATCTTCGTCAGAGGGGGGTATATGCACCCCTTTTCCAGATCGCTCTCGGACACGTCTTGAGCCAGCGCTCTGGCGGCGGCCGAAAACATCTCATCCGTTACGTGACGGGCACCGCAGAGGATGGCTCCCAATCCCACACCGGGAAACACATAGACATTGTTTCCCTGTCCCGGCACGTACGTCTTCCCATCCAAGTTAACCGGATCAAACGGGCTTCCGCTGGCATAAATGACTCTCCCTTGTGACCAGGTGTAAGCCTGTTCCGCGGTACATTCCGCCTTTGAAGTTGGATTGGAGAGAGCAAAAATAATGGGCTGCCTATTCATTCTTGCCATGGCTTCCACAACTGTCTGGGTGAACGTCTGCGGTTGGCCCGAAACGCCAATGAGGGTCGTGGGCTTGAGCTCTTCAACCGCTGATAATAGATCGGGCACGAATTCGTGATCGTGAGCGTAGGCCAACTTATGCTCCTGAAGATTGTCTCGGGTGCTGACAACCAGTCCCTTGGAATCGACAAACCAGCACCGCCTTCTGGCCTCCTCTTTGGACAGGCCCTGGTCCATCATGCTCGATACGATAAGGTCTCCGATGCCAATGCCGGCCTCTCCAGCCCCGAAGAAGAGGAGGGTCTGATCGGTCAGTGTCCCCCCCGTAATCCTCAGGGCTGAAAACAGTCCCGCCAGAACGACTCCCGCTGTCCCCTGAATGTCATCGTTGAAAGTAGACACCTCATCACGGTATTTCCTCAGGAGACGAAATGCGTTCAAATTGCTGAAGTCTTCGAACTGGATCAAAGTACCGGGGAAAATCTCCTCAATCCCCGTCACAACTTCATCGATAAGTTCATCGTATTCTTCGCCCCGGAGTCGGTTCTGCAAGAGTCCCATATAGAGGGGGTCCTGAAGGAAATCTTCGTTATTCGTCCCTACGTCGATGGTAATGGGCAGGCACAATGACGGATGAACCCCTGCGCAGGCAGTGTAGAGAGATAACTTGCCCACAGGGATTCCCATGCCGTGGACACCAAGATCACCGAGGCCGAGAATTCGTTCCCCGTCCGTGACCACAATGATTCCCACCTTCCTCTCGGGCCAGTTTCTCAACACATCCGTTACGCGGCCCTTGTCATTTGCCGTGATAAAAAGACCCCTGGGTCGGCGGAAAATGTGGCCATATTCCTCACACGCCTGACCCACTGTGGGGGTATAGATAATGGGCATCATTTCTTCAATATTGTCCGCAACGACACGGTAGAATAGGGTTTCATTTCTGTCTTGAAGGGAAATCATGTGAATGTATTTTTCGATATCGGACGTCTTCCGGCGATAATTCTCCAGGACCCGTTTCTCCTGCTCCTCCATTGAGAATATTCTGGGAGGAAGAAGACCCTTCAGCTTCAGCTTGTCTCGCTCTTCTTCTGTGAAAGCTGTCCCCTTGTTCAGAGCCGGATCGTACAGAACGGAAATGCTTGTCCTTTCTATCTCCTGATTAGAGGTGGACATGGTAGTATCCCCCTAGTATTAGACATTAACAAGAATCGAAGACGGCATAACATTGATCAAACCTGGTAACTCGTCTAGATATAGATAGAAGATTTCCCTTGTCAAGAATTTACGCAACATTTACCCTCTTTGTAAGATTGTAATGAATACGGCAATGTGGGGCCAGAAGAGCTTTGTGAAAGAGCGAGAGTCCTATCTAAATTCGAAACCTTGGGGGATTCATGCTGAAGGGAACGGATATTGCATTTGTGAAATGAGCTGGAGTTTCTAAATTACTGTTCTTGGGAACGGGTTTCTTCCTGATGAGGAGAAGAACATTATGAGCGAAAAGAAAGGGTACAGATACCTCGTGACACTCCGGTGGTACATCGAAATGGATGAGGAACTGGTGTCAGGATCCAAGGAAGCCGATGAAAAGATTCTCGAAATTCTCCGGCACCGCGTCGATGGGTCACGGTCCTGCAACCGGTGTCCCACGAGGAATAATGAGGGCTACGCGATCCTGGCGTATCACGACTTTATGGGCGACAAGCCTGTCTATATGGCTGCAGAAAGAATTGAGGAGTAGAACATGGCCGCCAGAGCAGTGGGAAAAGATGGGTCCGGGGACATTCTCGTCGCCCCCTTGAATAAGTTGGTGAACTGGGCCCGAGCTACATCACCCTGGTATTTTCAATTTGGCCTGGCCTGCTGCGCCATCGAAATGATGGCCACTGCGGCCTCGCGTCACGATCTTGAGCGCATAGGAATGATGCCCCGTTCTTCCCCAAGACAAGCCGACGTTATGATTGTCTCTGGCACGGTAACTCTGAAAATGGCCCTGCGGGTCAAGCGACTTTACGAACAGATGGCGGACCCGAAATATGTGGTCTCTATGGGAAGTTGCGCCACTAGTGGAGGACCGTACTGGCAGTACGGATACCACGTGCTCAAGGGGGTGGACCTTGTCATTCCCGTAGACGTATACGTACCCGGTTGTCCCCCCAGACCGGAAGCATTGATCGAAGGATTGCTGAAACTCCAGGAAAAAATCCTGAGTGAACGTCCCTTTCAGGAGACGATCTCGAAAAACCTCAAGAATCTCTTTTCTCGGAAAAAGAAGGAGACTTCCGCAGAGCTTTTCAGGGAAATCGGCCCACCCCGTGAGACAGAAAAAATATAAGAGAATCACAGACCTCGGGTGGTGGAAGCGCCTCAGCGAGCGAACGGACAAGGAGCTCGAATGGTGGCACCATTACGAAAAGGATATTCGGGGACATGGGCCTGATCTCAAGGAGATTCGAAAGCGACAGCAGCCGCGAAGACGCGACTGACCCTTTCCCAGGAACCCCTGTCTATTATTTCAAAACCCGGCGAATGCATCATTCCTTGTGAAATAGGAAAATCTTGCTGAATTTCGCCGCTTAGCTTTCTGGGGGTACTATAGCCAAAAAACATCCGAATGGCCCTGTCCCTGCGATCGGGATAAGTCCTTACTATTATGCCCTGAATGACTCCTTCTGGATGGGGATCAAAGAGGACTATGTCTATCGAATATGGGATAACGGGGGTGTCCCCTTTATGTTGACGCATCCAAATTCCAACGCTTCAGTGTCAGAAGCCGGCAATTTAATTCATGGACTCATACTCATCGGCGGGCCGGACCTTCCGGTGGAGTATTACGGCGGCTCATCTTATGAATTGAACGGGGAAGAACCCATGCATCCAAACCGGGTTACCTTCGACAGGGAAGTTTTCGAACTGTGCCGGGATCAGCAAAAGCCGGTTCTGGGAATCTGTGCTGGCTTGCAGCATATCAATGTAATCTACGGCGGGACACTTTATGAGGATCTCCATTCACAGCTCTCCAGTTCGGTGAACCACGGGAACTACAAGGGGCCCATCACGCAGCATTCCGTGACCATCGACAGAAACAGTCTCCTCTTCGACATCCTGGGAAAAGATGCGATCGTGGTAAACAGCACCCATCATCAGGGTAAACGAACAAAAGGGAGAGACTTAAAGGCGACCGCCTGGTCAGAGGACGGTCTTGTGGAAGCGGTTGAATCCCGGGATTCGTCCGCCAGATTCGTTGCGGTCCAATGGCACCCGGAAAAGATGGAAAACGACCCTGTTCAGAGAAAACTTTTTCAATGGCTCATTGATGAGGCGCGGGTTCCGGCCGGGGGATGATTCGCCAGTCCCCGGTCAAAATGTCAACGAAAAGCCGCCGCGTCTGGGGTCGCCGGCGCCCTCTTCAGCCATCACCGAATTGGCACCGCCAAAAAAGACGTTCCGGCTTTCCCACCGCTCTACCGTATACCGGTTTTCGAGTTCCATAAGATCTTCCTCGGACATCCCGGGCTCCACATGGAGGACCGTCCCTTCAAGGTGGGCTCTTGGAGCATCCGTTGCCTCTTGTATCTCCAGCCCATCGCACAGAACGTGCGCGATGATTTGGACAATGACAGATCGAATCCGGTTGCTTCCTGCCGTCCCTGTCAAGAGGATTGGCCTACCATCAGACACAACTATGGTAGGTGCTACCATGGAGGGAAGACGTTCCCCGGGCTGATGGCGGTGGAACCCCCCGGGGTTTAAGTCTTCCTCTCCCAACATATTATTCAGCATGAATCCGGCTTCCGGGAGGACGTACCCGCAACCTTCTCCATTGGTAACGGTAAGACTGGCCGCGTTGCCCTTTTTGTCGAGAATACTGATGTGCGTCGTCTCACCCCGTGAAAAAGAGCGTGAGGTGGCTCCATCCGATGAGTGTAACCGGTGAAAACTCTCCACATACGAAGGGAAATCGTCGCGTCCAGTGAGGGACTCATGGATTTCCCCTTCCATCCCATGTGCCAAATAATCTCTTCGCACTTGATTCGTAACGTCAAATGCTGTTACCAGGTCTTTCAGGGGCATGGGTGACTTCCGGGCACATCCCGTGTTCTCAAGCAAAGACAGGGAGACATCGATGAGGAGACCGCTCTGAGCCGGTGGCGGGTTCAGCAGCACGGTGTGTCCCCGAAATGCCGTTCTCAGCGGGGTTCGCTCCTTAACCCTGTAATTCTCGAGATCCTCAGCCTTCAACAGGCCTCCATCACCTGCCCAGTCAACTATGATTTTTGCCACCTCTCCTTTGTAGACGAGATCGGATCCCTCGTGAGCCAGAACCTCGAGAAAATCCGCAAAGTCGGACATCACCAGCCGGTCACCCCCTCCCAACAATGTCCCCTGTGGCGCAAATAGCTGTCGACCTCTTTCATCGTGTGTCAGAATCGGTTCCAGGAGGGTGGCCAGGTAACCCTGAATGTGGGAAAGGATAACACCTTCTTTCGCTGCCCGGATAGCGGGCGCCAGGACATCCATGCGAGAAATGGAACCCAGCACTTCCTGAACGTGCAAAAGACCCGCTACGGCACCTGGCACCGCAACGGCCCCTTTGCCAATGTGGAACTCCTGGTCAGCCGTTCCGAAATTGACATAGATGCTCACAAAATCAAGCTCAGAATCTATGACTTCCCCACTCGGCATCTCCGCGAAGAAATCAAAGAGCACCGGGCTTCCAGACTCCGGGAGGGCCATAAGGTGGCCCCCTCCGCCAGCACTTGTGAGAGTGGGTTCCGACACCATGGCAACAAACATGGCCGCCACTGCCGCGTCATAAGCGTTGCCGCCGATCCACAGAATCTCCTGGGCGGCCTCAACGGTAGTCTTATCCCCTGCCGCTATGACATTTTTCATCACTCGAATAGACCTCCCCCCTACCATGAGAGAAATACGAGTCCGAGAATAAAAGGTAATGCCACCGCACAGCCCTGTCAAGAGAATTGAGCCCCGCCCTTTCTCGGCCCCCAATCCTTACAGAGGGCTGTCTCACTCTAAACATCTGGACAGTTTCAATTGATTTCTGCAATTTTGCTGCAGGCCTAATGATGGACTCCAAGCTTCTCCATAACCTGACCTGGATCCCTCTCTTCGTCATCGGCCTCTTCGGTGCCGTTCTGGGAGTCTTCTGGCTCATGGCTGACGAACCCTGGCTTCTTGATAGAGCCGCGAACGAATCAACACTTGGAATCACGTTTTCTGAACTTTTTGAAACGGAAATCAATCAAACCTTGCCCGATTATATAGCTATGGTTTACCGATTTTCCGGTCTCTGGCTTCTGGGATTTGGAGCCATGGTCTGCACTTATGTTCTCATTACCTTCTTGGGAACACCAAGGTCGAGGAACAACCTGTTGATTGTACTTGGAGCGCTATTCGTGGTCCTTTTTTACATGGAATACACCCTCATTGCCAGATCTTTTTTTGTGAATTTGACATACGGACTACTGGCTCTTTATCTGATAAGCGTGTGGGCTACACTTCGGTTGAACAAGGAAGAAGAGGGGGCCAGATGAAGGAGCCCGGAGCAGAAGGATCTTCCGGTCCGACCAGGCTCATCCTGAGTTTTACACGGGCTTTGGTTATGTTGGACGGACCGTGTGACACGAAAAACCACTTGAGCAGAAAAGGAGAGTGAACAATGAAAAGCAAGAGGTTCTATAAGGGAATGTTCATGGTGGCCGCCTGGTATGATTTCATCCTGGGAATAGTATTCTTTTTCTTTTATAAAGGTGTCTATTCCTTATTCGATATTCGATTGCCGGATCAACCCGCTTACCTGCATACTGCCGCGGCCTTTGTTTTTGCCCAAGGCCTTCTTTACTATTTTGTGTATTTAGATCTGGAGCGAAATGTCGACATTGCCAAAGTGGGAATAGTCTACAAATTGGTTTACACCGGCGTGGCATTTTACTACTGGGCCATCGGAGGTCTGCCACACCCGATGTTCGCGCTTTTTGGATTTCTTGATCTCGTTTTCGTCGTCCTGTTTGTGCTTTACCTCAAGAACTATCGTCTGTTAATAGCAGCACTTGAACCTGAACCACCAGCGTAACGAAACGGGTTCAACATCATGAATCCTTACACCCCTCAGGCAAACCTGATCCTGGGTTGGCTATGGATTGTTCTGGGGTTCCTGTCTGGCTCTATCATCGGCCTGAACTTCAACTTCTTCCGGGACGACTGGCTAGGAGGTTATTCCGGTCTAAAACGGAGACTCTACCGTCTGGGACACATTTCCTTTTTCGGGTTAGCGCTGGTTAACTTCATATTCTATTTCACTGCCCGGCTTTTTGCCGAACCGGGAGTCATGCTGAAAGTCGCCTCATGGGGTTTCATTGTTGGGGCCATTACCATGCCCATCTGCTGTTTTGTCATGGCGCATTTCCCGAGACTAAAGAACCTTTTCTACATTCCGGTAATGAGTCTGCTCACGAGCGGTTTTTTCACTCTCTGGGAAGTGGTCACACGATGAAAATCGGCTTGATTGCCATGAGCGGTGTCAGGGCACACAACAAGGAACTGACACAGCTTGGCTTAACGCTTCCCGGGTTCGTGGAACGCAACAAAATCATTGCTTCACTGCCAAGCTTGTCCTTATTGACCCTTGCTGCATTGACACCTAAGAAGTTCGAAGTGAAATACAGAGAAATTGCAGACATAGAGAAAGAGGGCGATTTGCCTGACGACTTCGACCTTGTGGCTATATCGTCTTATTCGGCACAAATCTTTGAGGCTTACCAGCTCGCACGTCGATTTCGAAGAAACAAGATCCCTGTGGTCATGGGCGGACTGCATGTCTCCTCCCAACCGGAAGAAGCAAAAAGACATTGTACAAGCATTGTCGTTGGGGAGGGAGAGGCTCTTTGGCCGCAAGTTCTGCGGGATTTTGAAAAAAACTCCCTGAAGCAGCGTTATGTTCAGTCCCCCCCAGGAACATTCGATCTGCGAAAAGCACCTGTCCCTCGTTTCGACCTTCTGGATCCCCATAAGTACAACCGCCTTACGGTTCAGACAAGCCGCGGTTGTCCTTGGAGGTGCGACTTTTGCGCGAGCTCTATTCTTCTAGTGCCCAAGTATAAAGTCAAACCAGTTGCTAAGGTAATAGATGAGATCCGTGCCATCAAGAAGATCTGGGAAAGACCGTTCATTGAATTCGCTGATGACAACACCTTTGTGAATCATGTCCACTACAAACACCTTCTCCGGGCCCTCGTGAAGGAAAAGATCCGATGGTTTACGGAAACAGATATCTCCGTCGCAAACGACCATGAGCTTCTGGGCTTATTACGGGACTCAGGCTGCAAACAAGTTCTGATCGGATTAGAAAGTCCACGGAAGGTCAGTTTGGACGGTATTGAATTGCATTCCAATTGGAAGATGAAGCAACGTGAAAAATACATAGAGGCAATAGAGCGGATTCAGTCGTACGGAATTGCGGTGAACGGCTGCTTTGTTCTCGGGCTGGATGGAGACTTACCGGATATTTTCGATGACGTATCTCACTTCATCAGAGAATCCAACCTGTACGAAGTCCAGATCACATTCATGACGGCTTTCCCAGGCACACCGCTTTACGAAAGATTGAAGCGGAAAAACCGAATCATACGTGACATGGCCTGGGAGCTGTGCACTCTTTTCGACATAAATTTTCTGCCTAAGGGAATGACCGTTCAACAACTGAACAACGGGTTTTTACGACTCGCCAAGATCTTGTATTCAGAGAAAGAAACCGATGAACGTCATCGAAAGTTCAAACGAATGTTGAGAACATCACCTTATTTCCACAGAAAAAATCCATCAGGCGATGAGAAAATCTATGCGGCCTGAGACCCTTACCCACCCATTTTCTGCCCGTCTTTCGTTTTAGTGAAGATGGCCACTCGTTAACCAGTCCTTAAGTTTTCCGTTGTAATTCTCACGAGGTGGGGGTTAACATTTGACGCTTGCAGTCGTGAGTTACCCGTTTCTCCATGCCACTTCAGCATGACATTGTCATCGTTGGCGGTGGCGGCGCAGGACTAAGGGCCGCTATCGCAATTGCTCAGGTCAACCCAGACCTGAACGTTGCGGTCGTAAGTAAGGTCTACCCAATGCGGAGTCACACGGTAGCCGCTGAAGGGGGTGCGGCAGCGGTCATCCAGGACAACGACACCTTCGATGATCACTGTCTGGATACCATCGCAGGAGGAGACTGGTTAGCGGATCAAGATGCGGTGGAGCTTTTCGTCAAGGAGGCCCCCGGAGAGTTAATCCAACTTGAACACTGGGGATGCCCCTGGAACCGCGAGCCAGACGGCACCATCGCCGTGCGTCCCTTTGGTGGGATGAAGATTGAACGGACCTGGTTTGCCTCCGACAAGACCGGTTTCCATATGCTTCACACCCTTTTTCAGACCTCCCTGAAATACAACAATATCACACGCTACGATGAATGGTTTGCCACAAAAATCCTGGCCGAGAGCGGCCGGTGTCAAGGTATTACCGCCCTGGAACTCCGCTCGGGAAAATTGGAGGTGATTGCTGGGAAAGCCACCATCCTTTGCACTGGAGGTGCCGGAAGAGTCTTCCCCTTTACAACGAATGGCTCCATCAAGACGGGCGACGGGATGGCTATGGCCTACCGGAGCGGCGTTCCGTTGAAGGACATGGAGTTTGTTCAATATCATCCCACGGGCCTTCCTGGGACAGGGATCCTGATCACCGAGGCAGCCCGGGGAGAAGGGGGTATACTCATTAACAAGGACGGTTATCGCTACCTCCAAGATTACGATCTGGGCATCCCCTTGGAGATTACGGACCCACGTCACCCTGTCAAGAAAAGCATGGAACTGGGCCCCCGTGACAGATTGAGCCAGGCCTTCATCAAAGAGTTGGAAAAGGAGCGTACAATCTCCGGTCCGCACGGGGATGTCGTTCACCTTGACATCCGCCACTTAGGGGAGAAGAAAATCAATAAGAAATTGCCCTTTGTCAGGGAGCTGACGACGAAATACGCCGGCATTGATCCTGTGCGCCAACCCATCTCCGTCCGGCCTGTTCTCCACTACTTTATGGGAGGCATCGATACTGATACCAGTGGAGCAACCGTACTTCCGGGTCTTTATGCTGTGGGAGAGACAGCGTGCATTTCCATCAATGGGGCAAATCGCCTCGGCTCGAATTCTCTGACCAAACTGTTGGTTTTCGGCGCTCGAGTTGGAAAATCAGCCGGCGTCTTTGCAGCAGAAAACCCTAAACTGGACATCACCGCCCTTGAAATCCAGGGAAAGGATGAACAGGAAAGAATTGCGAAAAATTTCATTCGCAAGGAAACGGGGTCGGAACGAATCAGCACCCTTCGTGATGAAATGAGACAAACCATGGAAACCGGTGCGGGCATATACCGCTCGGAAACGGGATTGAAAGAGTGTTGCGATGCCATCAGTGAACTCCGTGAACGATTTAAAGGTATCGTCCTTGACGACCGGACACTCACATTCAACACGGAACTCACCTCGGCCCTGGAACTCGATTTTATGCTCGATGTTGCCCAGGCCATCGCCCACAGCGCCCTGGCAAGACAAGAAAGCCGGGGATCCCATCAGCGCACTGATTTCCCCAAGAGAGATGACCGGAATTTTCTCAAGCATACTCTCGCCTTTCGAACGGATGGGGCCCCCCGCTTTGACCATAAGGACGTGGTCATCACCAGGTGGCCACCCGCGGAAAGGGTCTATGGCAAATAAAACCCCATAATGGCAGAAACAGTAACGCTAGAAATCTTCCGTTACCGGCCGGACCAAGAGGATGAACCCGCGTTCGACACTTACGAGGTTCCTTTCCGGGAGGATTGGGTGATTCTTGACGCCATAAACTACATCAAAGACGAAATGGATGGGTCACTTTCATATCGTTGGTCCTGCCGCATGGGAGTCTGTGGGAGTTGCGGCATGATAGTCAACGGAGTCCCCGTGTTAACCTGCGGCGATTTTCTCAGGGACTATCATCCCTACAAGATCCGTGTAGAACCTCTTACCGGATTCCCGGTTGAGCGGGATCTGGTGGTGGTGATGGACGATTTTATGGATAAATTGAAACGTGTGAGCCCGTGGATCATCCGGGAGGAGGAACAGGAGAAACCCGTCGAAGAAGGAGAATATCTCCAGACGCCGGCCGAACTGGAAAGGTACAAACAGTATTCCATGTGCATTAACTGCATGCTCTGTTATGCCGCCTGTCCAGTGTACTCCCTCGACTCAACGTTCATCGGGCCAGCGGCCATCGCCCTGGCTCAACGGTACAACATGGACTCCCGTGACCAGGGAAGAGACCGCCGCCAGGAGGTCATGACGGGCCACGATGGAATCTGGGAATGCTCGTACGTGGGTGAGTGCAGCGCCGTCTGCCCCAAAGATGTGGACCCCGCCGCCGCCATCCAACGGGCCAAACTTCCAAGCAGTCTGGAATGGTTCAAGGAAGTCCTTCTCCCACGGGGTAAGAGACGGTGAAACCTTATCACAGGCCCTTTCCCAAAATGTGGTGGGTGAAGCGACGATCGTATTTCCTGTTCATGATGCGTGAACTCACAAGCGTCTTCGTAGCGGGCTATTGTATCTTTCTCCTCGTGATGATATATACCCTCGGTAGAGGGGACGGGATTATGGGTCTTCTCGCGTCACCAGTCAGTGTCGTATTTCACGCCCTCGCCCTCCCTTTTGTACTCTACCACACGATCACGTGGTTTAACCTCACACCCAAGATCCTGGTCCTTCGAATCGGGGAGGAACGGGTTCCTCCCGCCCTTATAGCCGGAACGTTCTATGCGGGGTGGATCATCATTTCACTTATAGTTGGCTGGATTGTGCTGGCCACGTAAGCTATGACGAAGTCGACAGAACCACTCTGGTGGTCATTGTTCTCAGCCGGGGGGATGGTTTCGGCCATGTTTTTTCCCGTACTTATCATTCTAACAGGCTTCATTTTGCCTTCAAAAGAAACCGTGTCTGTGGAGAGACTACATACCGCAGTTTCCGGTCCTGTTGTAAAGTTCATTCTCCTGGGCGTGATTGCCCTACCCCTGTTTCACTGGGCCCACCGGTTTCGCTATACCCTAGTGGATATGGGACTCAAAAAGGCGGATAATCTAATCTCCATTATTTGCTACGGAAGCGCCGTTGTGGGTACTGCAATGGCCGCCGGTGTTCTGTGGCAGCTTTGACTTACTGAATAAATGTCAGGTAGTTACCCCTGTCAATGACTTCGAAACTTGAATTATTATAGGTCATAAGCCAATCTTTGGGGGGCTTCACTCTCCGCTTCTGCCACTTGATTTCATAGCCAAATAATTTTCCCGCACGCTCCTCAATCAGGTCGATTTCCTTTCTGTCATAGGTTCGCCAGAAGTAAGAATGAGTAGATTGACGCGAATATTCCATTTTTTTCTTTCGCTCAATAATGACGTAGTTTTCCCATAAGCGCCCAAGATCGTCCCTGATTTCTATTGGATTGAAATTCCCTATAAGTGCATTACGAATGCCGTTATCGTAGAAGTAGTACCGCCTGTTTTTTGTAATTTCTTTTCGCAAGTTCCTACTGAACCCCGAACGCCCATAAATCACGAAAACCTTCTCCAGCAAGTCGAGATATCGGTCGACTGTATTCTTGCTCATCCTTAATTGGGTGCCCAACTCGTTGTGCGAAACGTCTCTACCGATTTGAAATGCCAATAGCTGCAACAGACGGACCAACTTATCAGAATGTCGAACGCCTTCTAATTCCAATATATCTTTGAATAAGTATGAAGCAACCAACTCTCTAAGGTAACCTTCTCGCTTTATGTTGTCTTGCGTGGTTACCGCTTCAGGATAACTTCCATAGAGAAGTCGGGATTCCAGATTCGCTTGCGTCTCATGCGAGGTTTCCATCATCGATATCTCCATCTGGGCCAACGGGAACAGCTGTAGCACATACTTTCTACCAGTAAGAGGCTCGCCAATATCCTTTGCAATGTCAAAGGACGAGGATGCCGTGGCGATTACTTTTATGTTAGGAATATGGTCGACGATTAGCTTTAGGTTAACGCCAATATTTTTGATTCTTTGAGCCTCATCAACAATGAGTAAAGAACTGTCACCTACAAAATCTCGCAGCTTTGGGACTGACTGACTTTCCAGATTCTGTCGGACGATAATGTCATCGCCATCGACATATAGACCATCTTCATCGACGGTCTTTAGAAACTTCCGAACTAATGTGGTTTTGCCCACCCTCCGGGCTCCATAGATAACAACTACCTTGCCCGGAGTTATTAGCGCTTGAAGATTCCGAAGCTGCTGTTGCGGTATATACATTATGACTTCCTATAATTCCGTCATATTACTGACCAACTTTATAATAATATGGTCAGTAAGTCAACAATATTTTAGAAAACTTGGTCTATTGCATTGCCAGAGACTCTGGTGTTCGATGATTGAACTTGTTTGGTAGGAAAGTAGCGAGCAGTATTAAACAAGGAGGGGGTGTCTGAAGTCCGATTGCTTAGACTGAGACGGACTCTTTTTTGCTTCTCTTCAGGCCAGTCGTGGTCATCTTCCGGCGGATATAGGCAAATACTTCCAGAAGGGGGAGATCTTTCGGACAGACGTCGTCACAGCTCATCATGCCAAAACAACCGAAGACGCCCTCATCCGTTGAAACGAGTTCAAACCAGTCGCTATCCTCACGCTGGTCCCTCGGGTCAATCATGAATCGACCGATGCGGAATAGTCCAGCCGCTCCCAAAAAGTCCGGGGCCACCAGAGCGGTGGCACAGCCCGCGATACAGCAGCCACACTCAATGCACCGCTCCGACTCATAGATTTTGTTGGCCAGCTCATTGTCCATGCGTTCTTCCTGTGCATCGGGATCAAATTCCTTCTGGGTATGAATCCACGATTCCACCTGCTCAGACATCTGGCGGAACCACACCTCCGTGTCCACCGAAAGATCTCCCAGCAATTTGAAGAAGGGAAGAGGATATAATTCAATGGTATCGAGAAGATTGGAAGTGAGGGTACGGCAGGCCAGGGTGGGCCGCCCATTGATCATCATCCCACAGGAACCGCAGACCCCGGCCCTGCAAACAAAGTCGAACATCAACCCGGGGGCCTGCTCTTCCCTAATTTTGTGGAGTGCGGTAAAAAGGTTCAAGCGCGGTGTCTCTTCCAACTTAAAAGACTCCACTCTGGGATGACCGTTTTCCAGACCTGGATTGTAACGAAAGATTTTAAAGGTTAACAGACGTCCCATCAGCCGCCTTCCTTGTCAAGTTCTGACCGCCACGCTTCCTTGGGTAATTGTGTCCCCGCAGGTTTAACAGTGTCGAACCGTCCCCTTGCCTTCTGCTCTTCGTACACCTTCTTGTTGTACGTTTGCAATGATATTCTCATAGGGATTTGTTCTCCCTCTCCATATCCCCTTTCACCCGGGGGCAGGTCCAGTATACCCACGGGTTCATAATCGAATAAGGGTTCGTCTGCCCCTTCGGGCCATCTGACAAGAGTGCGCTTCAGCCAGTTGGCGTCGTCACGGGCCGGATAATCCTCCCGATAATGGGCTCCCCGGGATTCTTTCCGGGCCAAGGCTCCCATGGCGATCACGAGAGCTTGCTTGGCCATTCCCTCAATGCGCAAAGCGCCAGACAATTCAGGGTTCATCCCTGGCGCCCGGAACCGAACTCTTACTTTTTGAATTCGCTCAACAACATCCTTCAGTTTGGTAACGGCCGTCTCAAGCCTTTCACCATTCCGGAAAATACCCACATCATTGATCAATGCCTCCGCTATCTCGTCGCGAAGTCGGTATACGTCTTCACCGTCGTTACTACTCAGCAACTGAGCAATCTTGCCATTTTCCTTTTTGACAAAAGACTCGGCCAGGGAAACATCGCTCACCAGAGTGGAGTTCCTTGCGTAATCGGCAATGTGTTCACCTACAATCATTCCCGCTACGACCGTCTCAGCCAAGGAATTGCCCCCAAGCCGATTGAAGCCATGTAAATCCCAGCACGATGCCTCTCCCGCGGCATACAGCCCTTTCATATTGTAAGCGTGTCCGTCCTTATTCACACGGATACCACCCATGGAATAGTGCTGAGTGGGCCGTACTGGGACCAGTTCCTTTATGGGGTTTACCCCGATAAAATGCATGCAGATATCATATACTTCCCGAAGCTTTGTCTTCAGGTGATGTTCCCCCAGATGGCGTAAATCCATCCAGAGATGATCCCCGTACGGCGACTTCACCCCGTTCCCCTTCAAAATGTGTTCTATCATCCGCCGGGATACCACATCCCGGGATGCCAGCTCCTGTTTTTCCGGTTCGTAGTCGGGCATGAAGCGATATTCATCCACATCCAGGAGAATCCCCCCATCTCCGCGGCAGCCCTCGGTCACGAGAATATCTGTGGGAACAAGCCCGGTAGGGTGAAACTGTACAGCCTCCATGTTTCCTAAAGGAACGATGCCTGTCTGGAGGGCCAGCCATGAACCCGTACCTTCATTGATAATCGCGTTGGTGGAAATTCCGTAAAGACGTCCGTAACCCCCCGTGGCGATCACCGTGGCTTTGGCGAAGTAGACCACGATCTCACCATTGCGAAGGGAACGAACCACAGCCCCCATACACCTGCCATCCGCATGTATGAGCCGTAAAGCTTCCATTCGGTCGTGAACCGTGATCCCCAGCTGAACTGCCATATTGTCCATGGTATAAAGAACGGAGTGGCCTGTCCCATCCGCCGTATAGCAAGTACGCCATTTGGCGGTGCCTCCAAAAGCACGGGCGGTGATGAGACCTTCTTTTTCATAATCCTCAACAATGGTCGCTTTCTTTCCCTTAATAAAAACCTCCTGAGGCCCTCCTTTCACACGATTCCAGGGTACGCCAAAGTGCGCCATCTCCCGCATGGCAATGGGGGCGCTGTCCGTAAAAATACGTGCCACTTCCTGATCGTTCCCCCAGTCGGATCCCCTTATGGTATCGAGCCAGTGGACAGTGGTATTATCACCCTTGCCCATGACGCTGTTGCCAAGAGAAGCCTGCATCCCCCCCTGAGCCGCACAGGAATGACTGCGCCGGGGGGGGACCAGCGACAGCATGATCACGTCCAACCCTTCGCTGGAGCAAGCAATGGCCGTCCGCTCACCTGCGAGACCTGCACCAATCACCAGGACATCGGTGGTGACGATCTCGGCCATTCAGAAGCTTCCTCCCGATTCAGGCAAGAGCAACGCCAGAGGAGGAGCCAGCACACCAGCCAGCACCAGCAGTGTGACAATGCCAATAATGGTGAAGAACCAGAGAACGATTCGCTCGCTCCTGTGCGCCATCTGGCGTGTCATACGCTTTCCGGTGAAAGGGATGCGCGAGCCCACGCCCCATTTGACAGCAACCCGGTAAAGTCCGATGCCCGCATGCAGTTCCACGCAAAACAGCAGCACGGCGTAAAGTATCCACATGCCATCCTGCACCCGTGCCATACTCTCACTGGCGGTGATTCCAGCACCGCCGAAGGTGCGCTGCCAGATGTCAGCAACCACCACAAAAAGATGGATCGATCCGATGGCAAGAATGATCATCCCGGTGCGTACCTGCCAGATCCACAGTGAGGTTTCAGAATGGTCCCGGTGCCGGATTTCAGATCTCGGGTCCTGGTTCCACCGTTTCCTCGCCCCCTTCACTGTACGTCCCAGCTCCATCATTCGTCTCCGCTCACTGAGTTTTCCAGGAATCTTCCGGCTCGCTGTCACGAAATGCACGAAGAAAGCCACCGTCACCAAGATAACAATCAGCTGGGCCAGCCAGGTGGTTTCAAGGACATTTGACACGAAATCGAATCCTCTCTGGCCCGTCAGGATGCTTCCCACGAAGAGCATGTGGGTCCACATGAACAGGGCGAGAAAAACGCCCGTTGCCGCACTGATCCACTCATCCGTCAGGGCTCTCCGGGGGCCCTTCCTGTCCCCGGGAAGCTTTTGCTTCTGGAACAGGACGTCCATATACAGTTTGGAACTTATATTTTTCATCTGGCTGTACTTATGGTAATTTAGGACCGTTTTGTCCGTGTTTTATGGAAAACCTGTGGTCCTAGTCCCTCTTTATGCCCAGCTCCTTCATCTTTCTTGATAAGTTGGACTGGTGCATCCCCAGCTCTCTCGCCGCTGAACTGATGTTCCAATCGTGTTTTTTTAGCTGAGTGGTGAGATAGCGAATCTCGAATTCTCTTTTGGCAACCTTGAAATCGCGGGTCTCAAACAAAGATCCCTCTGCTTCTCCCCGGCGATTCATCTCGGAAACAAAGGGAAGAATATCCTCTTCTGTTATGGAATCTGAAACCGTCAAAATGTATAGTCTCTCAATCAGATTCTTTAATTCCCTCACATTGCCGGGAAACGGGTAGCTTTTCAGGCGATCCTGAGCCCTCACATCCATCCGTTTCGGTGGAATCTTCAGCTCAACGGAAAACTGACGGAGAAAATAGTCGGTAAGAATTTCAATATCTCCCTCCCGTTCTCTCAACGGAGGAATCACAACAGGCACAACGTTCAGGCGATAATAAAGATCCTCTCGAAAAGTGCCCTTTTGAATCATGGTTTCAAGATCCTTGTTCGTAGCGGCGACTATCCTCACGTCAATGGCAATGGTTTTATTTCCTCCCACTCGCTGGAATTTCCCTTCCTCAACGACCCTCAGGACCTTCGCCTGAGCCGAATCGCTCATGTCTCCAATTTCATCCAGAAAAAGTGTCCCTGCGTCTGCAATTTCCAGTTTTCCCAGTTTCTGCCGATCGGCTCCCGTAAACGCCCCCTTTTCGTGGCCGAAAAGTTCGCTTTCAACCAGCTCATTGGGGATGGCGGCTGAATTGAATTTCACGAACGGGCCGCCCGTTCTCCTGCTCCCTTCGTGAATCGCAAAAGCGATCAGTTCTTTCCCGGCTCCACTTTCTCCCCGGATGAGAACCTTCGAATCCGTCCGGGCCACTTTTCCAATCGTCTGTCGAATCTTAACCATCTGGGGTGACTCCCCCACGAGCCGGTAGCGTGACCGGTCAGAAGTTTCCCCCTCCTGGAGCCTTGTCAAGAGGTTCCTTTTTTCGCTGATGTTTCTTGCGGCGGTTAAGATTTTAGCCATGGAGAGGGGCTTCTCCAAAAAGTCGTAAGCGCCCAGCTTCACTGCCTCCACCGCCGTCTCAATGCCGCTGTGACCTGAAATCATCAGAACGTCAAGTTCCGCCTGGATTTCCTTTGTCTCCCTGAATACCTGAATGCCATCCATTCCAGGTAATTTGACGTCCAGAATAACCAGGTCCACCCACTCCCGGGACAGAATGTCTAGCGCCTTCTCCCCGGAATCTGCCGACACCACATCGTACCCTTCGTCCACCAGAATATCTGTCAGCGTCCTCCGAATATTCTTTTCGTCATCGACAACAAGGATTCTCATGGCATAACTTTCCCCTCATCACGGTCGTACCTTCGGGACGGTGCCCGATTCGGAAACGTCATTGCGAAGGTTGTCCCCACTCCCGGTTGACTGTCTGCCTTTACCCTCCCCTGGTGCTGCTCCACAATCCGCTTTACGATGGCAAGTCCAAGACCGGTTCCCTTTTTTCGCGTGGAGAAATAGGGATCAAAAATCTTCTCCAAATCCTCTGGAGGGATTCCAGAACCCCGGTCTGAGATCTCAACGGATATTTGCCCGTGAATGACAGAAGTGGACATGCGAATGGTACAGTCATCCCCTGAAGATTGAATTGCGTTTTGAATGATGTTCACGAATACCTGCTTCATTTGAAGGCGGTCCATATGGAATGGGGGTAGATTGTCTGCCAGCTCCATCTGGAAGTCCGCCTGGTCCTCATATGGAATAATGATTTCCTTCAGCTGCTCGTTCAGGTCGTGAGGGGCAATATTCGCTTCCGGTAGCCGGGCAAACTGGGAAAATTCCGTCGCCAGCGATTGCAGATTATCGATTTCCTCCTGAATAATCGAGGCCGACTCCAGAAATAAGTCGTGAAATTCTTTCGCTGACAGGCTCTTTTTGCTTTCCATTCGCTCCAGGGCCAGCCGGATGGGGGTGAGAGGATTCTTAATCTCGTGGGCCATCACCCGGGCCATTTCCCGCCACATGCTCTCTTTTTCGGCCCGAATCAATCTCTCCCGGTTTGCGTCCAGTTCCCCGGCCATCTTATTGAAGGATGCAATCAAATCGTTCAGCGGTGAGAACTTGCTTTCCCTTACGCGTATTCTCCAATTCCCTTTCGACAGTTCCTCAGTGCCAGACTGGAGCCGGCGGAGGGGGCGGGAGACCAGGTTAAATGTGATGAAAAAGAGAATCGCCACGGCAATCACCAGGAAAATGAATATGAAGCGGGAATAAAGCGCAATCTCTTTTTTGAAAAGATCCGCCTCCAGGTCCCGCTGCCATTCCATTGACAGGACAGACTCCACTTCTTCCCGGAACCTCTCCCTCTCTTCAGGCCCCATCCCGCCACCGTGATCCTGATACATCGCGTCCAGCTTTTCCCTCATATCCGGCCTGTGGACATTTGCCGAGTATTCCTCAAAACTTACCAGAAAAAAGTGTCGAAAGAAAAGAGCCGAGACGATAACCAGGAACAGCACCAGGAAAACGATCTGGGTTCGAAAGGAGGGGATCAACAATCTCATTGCCTGAATATGTCTCCCTCAAAAGGGTCGGAAGTGGCCACGGGCTTTTGACTGCTCCAGTAGAACATTAGATTGAGTCTCTCATCCATGCCGGGAAGGTCAATTTCTTCCATGAGCGCAGTTACCAGTACGGAGTATTCCTCCCCAGACGAGAGGTCACGGGATCCCGCAACCGCAATTTCGTCGACTTCCGCCAGCATCACCTTTGCCTCTTCCAGCGACAGACCGTCCCTCCGCTCCCCATGATGAGAGCAAAACACCTCATAAATCTGCTCTACCAGAGAGTACTCGACAGAATGGTAAAAGGTCATTTCATGGATGGCCTCATCAGTGTTAACTCCGATCACCTCTACCAGAAAATGGATCTGGATTTCCTGCCCGGAGCTGAAGATCCTATCGAGATCCTCCGAAAAACAATTGACCAGGCGGGTGGATAGAACAAGCCGGTCCCCCTTGGCCTCCAGATTCACCTCCTCGAACTGGGGGATGACACCTGATATCGTGGAATAGAACATGGAACCGATGGCTATCACGGCTGCAACGATTTTCTTAGACAGGAGGGCAAAGACATTCTCTTCCATATCCAAAATTAGCCCAGATTGACTATCTTTGGGTCAACTTTTACCCACAAAAGGTTCGAAAGAAGAAGTGGCCAGCCCAACCCGTGTACGGGTCGCACTGGCCACTCTTTTCCTGGTTAACCCTGTTAATCGTGCTTACGGAATAGGAAGCAGAAGAGGAATGACCGTCAAAGCAATGAGAAGGCAGGGAATAATGAGACTGCTTTCAATTTTTCGATGTTTCTTCATTTTTGACCTCACCAATCGGTTCATGACGCTACCTTGCACGTTCTAGTATCCAAACCAAAATCCCAGTGAAAAGGTCGGTCCCGAGGGTACGGCAGGAGAGACACTGTCAACCCCCTCAACCGTGAAATCGAACGGTTTCTCCGTCCACTTGTCGTCACCGGCGTAAGTACCTAAATACCCCACCGATCCATGAACACCAACCCAGTTCTTGATCCGCACAAGAAGTCCGACAGAAGGCCGATAGACAAAGTAACCCTTCTCAAACCGAACGGAATAACTGTTCTTGGCAGCAATGTTCTCACCCCACGTGACGTCGCCGTTTGTCTGACTCATCGACAATGTCGTTCCTCCACCACCTAACAGCACGCCCACATCCAACACGAATCTATCAGTGAAAAGGGGCACTTTTTTCTGAAGAGTCACCCCTCCAAACGCCGTTTCCAGCTTGTACGCTTTCCAACCAACCTGACCCTGATCGTCTTCAACGGAAATCTGCTGCCTCTTTTCAAACCCCCCTCCAGCGCCCCCGATGAACCATCCTTTCCCCACATTCCCCATGCCGCCACCACCCCACGCGACGACAAGTCCTCCGGGAATGGCATCAAATTTGTTAGCTTTCAGGAATTTATTAATCCCCTTGAAATCGAAATCGATGAAATAAGGCTCAAATCCTCCTCCACCGTATCCCGGAGACAACCTCTTCCCCACTTCAGCCGGGACCTCCCCGAACTCATCGACTTTCGCCTTCTGGGAATAAAATATGACGTCGGTTGTCATCACCTTCTCATCCCGAAAAAACTTTATTTCCACCGTGTCACCGATACTCCTGGCGTTTCTCATCCTCAACAGATGGTCCTCGTAACGCACCTTCTCGCCGTCAAATTCCATGATGATATCCCCTTCCCTCAGGCTGGCAAGATCCGCACTTCCACCTCGAACGACGCCCTCAATCAACACGCCGTAGTTCTCAGGATAGTGTGCCTCATAGGCGTCCTGGAAATCCATGTCGTCGATGTGGAGACCAAACCTGGGCCGGACCTCACGCCTTGACTCCCGCTGCTGAGCCAACATGGGGACGACGAGAGGCATAGGAGGCACCTTCATAACTCCCAAGTCTATCTCTTGGTCATATTCCCCCACCACTTCCTCAGTTTCCAGGCTCTCTTCCGCCTCCTCCTCTTCCTGCGAGAAAGCCTCGGAAGGTAGGAGGAGTAGTCCGGTCATGAGACCGGTCACAAATATGATGTCTGTCACTCTTACTCCAGTCTTTGCTTTTGTCATGTCACATGCTCCTTCCTTTTCAATTCTCGTTCTCGCGTTTTGTCAATACCCTAGTGCAACATCCGTGCCAAAAGACACTGTTCTGTTTATAACATAAAGAATTACAACGCGTTATCAGAAATGAGGCGGCGAGGTTCTGGGCCTGCTGTTATATCAAAACGATATAGAAGAAGCTCAGATTGATATGGATTGGATCAACAGGAGGGTCAGGAGGGTTATCAGTAGGGATTTCCCCCCAGGCGGAGCCACTCATTGAAAAGGGTTACACACTCCTCCTTGAGGCAGCCCCCTGCCACTTCCACGGGACTTCCCCCCAAGCGTTTCATTTCCACGTTGGAAATGGTCAATTCGTTGAACCCGGCCTGGAGGCCATCTGAAATGCTGGCTCCGTATACGAGTCGGCTGATTCTCGCCCAGTGGATGGCTCCGAAACACATGGGACACGGTTCCGTGGTGGAGTAGAGGACGCATCCCGAAAGATCCACCGTGTTGAGAACGTGGCAGGCCTCGCGGATTCCCCCAATCTCAGCATGAGCCGTAATGTCCGTCCTCTGCCATACCACATTGTGGAGACAGGTTATCACCTGGGCATTCCTGATTATGCATACACCAAAAGGGGATTGTTTCTTCTTGATGCCTTCCCGGGCCTTCTCTACGGCCAGGCGCATGAACAGCTCGTCCTCCCGTTTAGACACAGCCATGCTTGCTCCTTTTTTTGAAGAATCCCCAGTCGCGGGTGGCGTCTGGAGTTACGGTGGAGGGATCAGCCCTTGAGTCTGAAGTTTACCGGTATAGAGATCCAGACACCCACCGGCCTGTCTCTCTGTTTGGCGGGCCTGAATCTGGTTTTCTTGATGGCGTTCATGGCGGCCTCATTCAGTCCGGTGTTGGGAATCCCCTTCAGGGTTACGGTGTCTGTCACTTTTCCTTTCTTATCCACAAACGCTTGGATGACCACGGTCCCTTCGATTCCCGCTTCCTGGGCTATCTCCGGGTAGATGATGTTCTTCTGAATAGCCCCGTAGCCTCCGATGGGTATGGGAGGGTCATCATATGCGATAAATCGGACTCGCGGACCTTCATCGGGCGGAGGCGGAGGAGAGTCCCATTCCACAAAATCATCCAGTTCCGTCTCATCAATGGTCACATCGTCGGCCAGGTCTTCACTTTCCGATTCCACCGGAATGGCCGGCCGTGATGGAGGAGGCGGCAATTCGAACTGCTGGGTTTGGGGAATATCGAACTGCTCAATATCAATCCGGATTTCCTTCTCGATGAACTGGCTGGCTTCAAACTTGGGAAAGGCCACCAAAAGAGCGATGAGAAGGATAATGCTCACGAAAATCATGGCCCGCACCGTAACGGGATAACGGAGCTTGAGAGAAACCCTTGGGTCTTTTCGAAGAATCATGACTATATGGGAGTCGGTTTAGAGGAGTAATTTACTTTCAACGCATCTGCCTCCCGCAGTTCCGTGTGGATCTCACTGATGAGGTCCATATGAGCATTTCGATCGGCCTTAAGAGAGACGATCAATTGGGGGTCGGCTACCCGCTTCTCATACATGACATGCCTCACATTGTTCATGGGAATTATCTTATCATCAATGGAAACCAGGCCGTCCTTGGATACAAAAACATGGGCAACATGACGTTTTGTCTCCAGCCGCTCGATCTTTCTCGCCTGAGGCAGAAACACATTGAGTCCTTCATACGTTCTCAAAACCGTGGTAACCATGAAGAAAATAAGAAGCATAAAGATAATATCGGGCATGGAGGCCGTTGGAATAGTGGCCGACACCTTGGTTGTTGCCTCAAATTTCATCACTCAGGCTCTGCAATAGAGATACGAGTCGCGTTGGCCTGTTTCAGCTGGTCAAGAACGTCAACGTATGATTGATATTTCGTCCTCGCATGTGTCTTCAAGGAAATAATCAGCTTATCGTTGGCCGCGATCTTTTCCTTCACAATTCTTTTAATGTTCTGTGTTTGGATGGGTTCCCCGTCCAGTAGAACATCGCCTCGGGCATTGATGAGCAGATTGGAGATGTTCTTTTTGGGCACCTCCTTCTGTTCGCCTTTCGGCGGGAGCACGAGTCCCAATCCCTTGTCCATATCAATCGTCGTGGTAACCAGAAAGAAAATAAGAAGCAGAAAGGCAATGTCAGCCATGGAGGCTGTTGGGATTTCCCCTGGTGTCACCCGTTTTTTCATTGCGTCGGTTGGGCCGGTTTACTTTTTCTTGCCCCTGTTTTCTGCCCGACCCTTCCCTCCTGTTCCATCTCAACCAATTCATCGATGAGGAGAACCGAATTCTCTTCCATGTCAATGATCAGCTTATCCACACGGGAAATCAGAAAGTTTTGAAAGATTTGAATAATGACCGCCACAATTAATCCGAACAGGGTGGTAAGAAGTGCTATGGAGATACCGCCAGCCACAACCGAAGGCGAAATGTCATTGGCCTGCTTAATATCATCGAACGCTCGGATCATACCGGCCACGGTTCCCGTAAACCCAAGCATGGGCGCCAACGTCACAACCGTACTCAACCAGACCATATTTTTCTCAAGAAAGGCCATCTCAATGGCGCCGGCATTTTCTATCCCCTTTTCCACGGCCTCGATTCCCCTGTGGATCCGGGACAACCCTGCGTGAAGAATTTCCGCCACGGGACCCCGGGTCTTACTGCACACGTCCACCGCCGCCTCGTATCCCTCTTCGTGAAGGGCCGTTCGGACCTTCTGCATGAACTTTCGCGTGTTTACCGAAGCCCGGAACAGGGTGTAGAGTCTTTCGAGTCCGAATCCCAGGCCGAAAATGAGAAGACCCAGAATGGGGTACATGAAGCTTCCGCCATCTAAGAAATATTGGACCATCGATGATTCTCCTTCCTAATTAGCGGCCGAAAATAACTAATCGTCTCCTAAATGTCAACGAGCCTCTAAGGAACATCCTGTAGCAGAGTTTACAAAATTATTGTTGAGCGAGAAACTCTTTCGCCCGGTCAAAGTATCCAACCGCCTCGCTTACTTGCGAATCGCCGGCTACAAGTATCTCATAGTATGCCTGCCTTCCCCAAAAGGCACCGCTGATCTCTGCCTTAAGCACCGTCCTTAAATAGTCGGTGTCTCCGTGAAGCGTCTGCTCATCAAAGTCGACACCGTTTTCCCGAACGTACCTTTCGAAATCCGATAATAGTTCGTCTGGAACCTTGAATTCTCCTCTGAACTCTTCTGGTGAATCCCATGTGCCCCTGTGTGAGGCGGCATAATCCATCCCCCAATTAAATGTAAAACGGCCAGGATGTCTTACGATACGATCGGTCGCTTCGGAGAACTGTTCTGATGGAATGTATGCGTCAGGAGTTATTCCTCCCCCCCCGTACACCTCCCGCCCTGATTTCGTGGTGTACCGGGGCCTCGTTTCTTTCAGAGAATCGAGAATGTTTTCTCTCTCCATGTCTGCCAATTCCTGGTAATACGCGTGCGTTCCATTCTCGTAAGGCCGCTGTATGAGGCGACCGCTGGGGGTGTAATAACGGGCAATGGTGACGCGAAGAGCCGAGTCATCCCTCAACATCCATTGACGCTGGACCAGACCTTTGCCGAAACTGGTTTCGCCCACAATAAGACCGCGATCCAGGTCCTGGACGGCACCGGCAACGATTTCGCTGGCACTGGCGGACCAGCGATTGATTAATACGATAAGAGCAAAACGTGTGGAACCCACGTCCGGATTGGCAAGATAGACCTCCCTTGCATCAGCCGTTCTCCCGTCCGTGTACACTAACGTATCATTCGTGGTGATAAAATAGTCTGCCACCTCCACCGCCTGCTGAAGAAAGCCACCACTGTTCGTCCTTAAATCAAAAACCAGCTGGGACATGCCCGATGAGAGGAGGTCATCGATGGCCTCCCGCACTTCCTGTGCGGTCGTGGAGGAGAATCGGCTCAGGCGGATATATCCCGTGTCATCGTCCAGCATGAATGTCGATGTGATACTCCGGATAGGAATCTGGTCCCGAATGATTAGCACATCGAGCGTTTTATCCATACCTGGCCTTCGGATCGTAATGTTCACGCTGGTACCCTTTGGACCCCGAAGCTTGTGGAACACCTCCTCCTGAATAATCCCAAATGCATCTTCACCGTTGATCCTAACAATCTGATCCCCGGGTTGAAGACCCGCCTGATCGGACGGCGACCCCACGATCGGGGAGATGACGGTTATGTAGCCCCCGAGAATGTCAAATTCAATCCCTATTCCCTCAAACTTCCCGTGAAATTGCTCGTTTATAGCCACTGCCCGTTCCCGTGGTATATAGGCCGAATGAGGGTCGAGCTTTCCCAGAAGGCCCTGAAATGCACCATCCAGAACTTCATCCCACTCCACTGGATCAACGTAGCTCTCATTAACGATGGCGATGATTTCATTGAGCACCCGAATCTTTTCGTAAATATTGACGGCCCGACTGTATAGGGTGGGACCTACGACCAATCCTGTGACCAGAAGTGCCGTCAGAATGACGGCAACATAGTTGCTCTTTTTCACTCGCTTCATCTATAATCCAAAGTAGATCATGGTGCGGACAGCCAGGCTGTTCAGGTTCGTCGCAGGGGAATCACTGATGGGTTTGCGGTCGTCTGTCTTCCATGTCCCCTGCCCTACCTGCGCGAGATTGAAGCCCACACTTAACCTTATTCCCATCCTGTCCAGAAACTGAAGCTTCACCGCAAGATACGGCTGCACATTGAAGAAGGTTGCCGTCCGGGATGTCATGCTCCTGGTAGTGGAAATCGTGGGAAAAACATTCGCTTCAACATAGTCAAAATCATCCTGATTCACAAGAGTGTCACCATTGACGTCATTGACGAGGTAGTAACCGCCCGAAAACTGTTCCTCCCACGAAGGACTCCCGGAACTCTGAGTAATATTCAAGCTCAAACGCCCCACTCCCATCAGCACGCCAGTGGAAAGTTCAAGTCCTCTCAAAAGGGGGAACACATACTCCACCGTGGCCCCACTCATGAGAATCATGATCTTCGCCTGTATGTCGGGAGCGAGATTTCCCGTCTGAGGATCAGGATCATATTCCCGCCGTTCTTCTCCCGCCTCGTAATCCCCACTACTGTCCGCGTCGAGAAAAAGAATGATGCTCTGTTTTTCGCTGATGAACGAGGAGCCCACACCCGCATAGCCTCCAAGACGCCACCGGCCCGTCACATTTGAAAAGCCTTCCCCGCCATTGATCACGAAGGGCGAAGTGAACTCTTCGGTATCCAGGCCCAGACCAGCCGTGTCTCCTACGCTTCCCAGCAACTCAAACCCCTCCAGCTGTCCAACCTTGGTAAAGAGAAACATGCGGCTGAACCCCACACCGCCACCGTAAAACGATTCCGGCATATAGAGATCATCTTGCGCTGGTGCAAAAACGTGTATAGTAACTATGAGGATCAGCATTCTATTCATTGAGCCCATTCTTACCTCCGGTAGGATTCGTTAATTTTCAATTTAAACTTCGCCTTTCCTAAGTACCAAGAGATTATTCCGTCATCTTCGTCGCCAGACAGCTTCTCCGGGCTCCCAGGCCTCCCTTCATGCCCTGTCGAAAAGAAAATAGGTTGGCTAATGCCATGATCATAAGAATCGTTCCCATGATCTGCTTCTCAAAACGTTCAAACAACTCAAAGCCCCTGAACTCCAGTCCCCGGCGAACAATATCAACAAGGAATAAAATACCTGCTACCGTTACGGTAACATAGGTGAGCCCAACTACGGCGATTCCACTCCACCCCGCCATACTTGCCCTGAAAAAATAAGTCTCGATTTCGATGCACGGTGTGAAAAACATGCTGACCAATATTGCCGTGGTTGCCGCAAAGCTGGAACGGCGGGCAGCTTTGCCCAGGTGAATATCTCCATGCGAATGGTTCCGGAGATTATCCCGGATTCCCCCCATAAAATAGACTGGCCGCCGCAAGGCTCATGGCCTCCACGCTGATGGATGCCAGCTTCATGCCCAGCAGACCCACGCCAACTCCGATGATCATCGTGCTCAAACTGTGTGACAGGCCGGCGAGTGCCGCCACCCGTCCCAGTCTGAAACGCCCCCACCCTTCGGACTTTCCTATCACCGCGATGGGCATCCACTGGTTTGGCATAAGAACATGCACCATGCTCAGAGCGACGCTCCCCACAACTATTGCGCTGATCATTGGCATCCCGGCACACCTATGACTTTTCCAACCGTTCTGCGGGAGACAACGACTTACTTACCCCACATGACGCTATCTCGTTCACAGAAACCCAAACATGAGGCCCCAAAACCTACCTCCCTTCGCTCCCCGTCCTGAGACCCTCGAAAAATTCGAGGAGCGCTCTTTCTGACACAAGCCATCGCCTGCCCAATTTCACTCCTTCCAATTTGCCCCTCTGCAGGTAACGCCGGATCGTCTTTTCATTCAGACCCAGCTCAGAGGCAATCTCCTCCACAAAATAGTACATGGTACCAAGAATCTCTTTCATCCGCTTTTCCTCGCCCTTGCCTCCTCCCGCTTTTTCTGGAGTTCTGGTGGAAGAGCCTTTACCCTCTTCCCTCGGAAGAATATCTTCAAGGCTTGTTCCACCGTACTGGAAATGGTGGCACCCGGTGTCCAGTGAGCGTAAGCCTGAACTTTATCAATTAGCTGCGGATCGAGCCAGTAGGTCATTCGCTCCCTTTTCTTACCCCCTTTTGCAGGCTTCCGCCGGGGCTTATCCTCCCGTTCAAAGGAAAAGTCTTTGAATTTGCTCATCTCTTAATCTACCCTTTCTCACCCATTTGTCTGCTCCACTGCGCCCCTAGTTCCATGTCTGTTTCAATACTTCTCGCGCGAGGGACAGAAAGTCGAGGGCACCCGGACTCTTCGACCGATAGGCCAGAACATCCTTGTGCTGAGCTGCTGCCTCCGTGATCGCCACCGTATTTCTGATGGCAGTATTGAAGACCAACTTCCCGAAATGCTCCTCAATCATCCCTCGACCCTCGACAGAAATTCTTCTTCTTGTATTGTACAGGGAAAGAATTATACCGCTTAACTTGACCCTCCTCGTCTGCTGCCGGAGTTTCCTCACCTCTTTCATGAGTTCAACAACGTTGCGCATGGCCAAATACTCCGTCTGCAAAGGGAGGAAAAATTCCCCTGTCATCACCAAAGCCGCCTGCGTCAGGTAACCCAGTGACGGGGGACAGTCGACCAACACAAAATCGTAGTCCGATAGATCACGCAAGCTCGAACGCAACTGGAAAAGATATTTCCGGCTCCGGTTGAAACGCATCAGTCTCCTGTCACCGGGTATGATATCCACTCTCTCTCCTATCCCCTCTCGTGCCTCTTCCCATGATGCGTACCCTGTCATCACGTCGTATATCGACGCCCCGTCCCCGAACGTCTCGGTGATAAAGGAAAGATTCGACTGCGGATCCAGATCAATCATCAACACCGAGTTCCGTCGAGCCTCATGCACCGGAATCGACGCATCCACCCGTCTCAATCGACTTATCGCCGCCGCCAAGTTATGAACCGTAGTTGTCTTCCCTGTCCCACCCTTCGTCGATACGATACTTACTTTCCTCACTCTAATCTACCCTTCCATTTGTCTTCACGTCCCACAGTGTCCCCTCAGCTCCTTTGCCGACGATCCGTCTCCGGCCCAGGCCTTCCCCAATCTTCAGTCGAACCCCGATGCCATCGGAAGACACACTAAGTCCCTTTGTCCTATTTCGAGCCCCGTTGTCCGTTACGAAGACTCTTTATTCCCCATTAGACATAAGCAAAATTATTCGTTAACCCTGACACCTGAGCAGGAGCATCAATTATCAGTCATTTTCGTCCGTCAAACCCTCGCTCTTTTTCACCCTTCCGCCAGGCTCTATTTATCCGGCCTCCGTCACGCTCCTGACTCTACCAGAAGTGACCCGTCCCCACAGACCCGTTCCGTTCCACACTCAGGCCCCACAGGACGTTTAACACGTTTAAGTCGTCCTTCGCCTGAATGCAAGCTCGGCGGTCTGCCCACCGTACCCGACGATAAACTAGCGGTCATTCTAGTCCTGCGCAACAAAAAAATCACACCCTCATCCAGGTGGTCGGCCCTGCTTCTCGTTGCATGATCTTCCGACCTGTTGGTGATGACCCCATTGCGCGAATCTCTGCTGGACGATCGAAGGTTTGGGGAAATGTGGCTCTGCGAGGCTGCCGTTTTGGAGGTGTGGCAGGATATGTGAACCAGTTTTTGAAAGGGGGAGGGGAGCCGTCAGCCACCACCGGTGATCACTTGTAGGATGAATGTGGATAAATTGTGCATAAGTAGGCCCAATTCGGTTGTTTCGGCCAATCCTGACCTAATTATTGTCTTGATTTTCAGCGAACCGCCGAATATATTCGCTTACAGAGGTTGAGAGGTAAGGGTTCTTACTATTGCTAGGCCAACTCTACAAGGGGAGGGGTTACGCCTTGGGCTTCCCATTGCGTCTCTGAAACCTCAAATAGACAGGTAGGGTGAAGAAATGGTGTATTGTGCACGATTCCGAGGGATTCTGGCATTCCTGTCCGTGTTGTTTCTTTGCGGGTCCCTTTCGGGACAACAGGTAGTAGCTCTTAACGGAACGTACGATTTTGACGGGGACGGCCTGAGCGAGTTCTTAAGTATTGAGAAAGCTGGTCCTGGGGTGCCTTATTCGGAGGTTGCAGCCTACTATGAAATAGACGAGCAGGGATCTCACCTGCTCTTATGGGGATTCACCAGTTCTCGCCCGCTGATCGATGCACGGATCGGCGACATGGACGGAAACGGGGCCCCCGAAATTATTGTCCTAACAGGGGGTTCCCTTCTCGGGAGTGGCGACAGTCCTTCGTGGCTTCACTGGTTCCCGTGGGACGAAGACTCTTTCTCCGAAGGTCCAAGGATTGAATGGAGCGGCGAGCGTTCAGCCGGCAGTCAAAAACCCTTTGGTTTCACCATCATCGATTCTGACAACGATAGCCGGGACGAAATCGCCCTCGCCGTGGGTAGTCCCAACCGTGAAATTCTTCTTCTGACCCTGAACGTCATGGCCGATGCCCCGCTTTTTGAAATTGCCCGTTCCCTCAGTTCACCTGCCGTCTCTTCGGGTTACGGCCAGATAGCTCTTTCCACTGTCGATCAGGACCGGGATGGATTCTGGGATCTTATGGCCATCATGAGGGAGCTGTCCACGCTTAAGGTTCAGATATTTTCCAATGAGGGGGGTGATCTTGTGGGAGGCCCTTCGTACGAGGAGGACATAGCCCAGGTAAGTCCTCGGTTCTCGAGACTGGTGCAGAGTGCCATCAACACGATTGACATAGATCAAGATGGTACGCATACAGTCATTCTTCCGTTTGAAACCGGGAGTGCTGTTGCCATCAAGGCCTATTCGGACCGGCTTGCACTGGTTCCCGTGGAAGTCGAGGTCGCCTCCCTGTTTGCCCTACCCAAAACCGGGGTTGAAGAAACCGTCATAAACGAAATCCTTCTTGAGCGCGCGGAATCAGGAATTACCGGGATGCGCGTGAGAAAACTTGAATTGGAGGCAAAGCAACTGGAGGTCCCCACTGCGCCCGAAGAAGCCGTGGAGGTTCCGCCCACGGCCCCCCCTGCCAGAAAGGTGAAGCGGTTGGAGCTTACCGCTGTAGAGGATACTGTCTCCACGGAAGTACTGTCTGACGAGCTTCTCGACACAACCGGTCAGGCCGTTGTCGTTGAGCTCCCAGTCATCGAACGGGAAGTCTCCGAGGAAGTTGCTCCAGCCACACCAGGAAAGGTTCGCAAATTGGACCTCACCACAGTAGAAAAGAGAGCGGAAGCCCCCGCTCTTGCCCCCACTCCCGGTCTTCCAGCAGATGTTACCGCAACAGACACCGTCATGGCAGGAGAAACGTATACGCACTCGCTGGAGCCCGATGAAAAGAGGCAGCTGCACGCATTCAGACCTTCAACGCTTCCCTCCGGTGCTTTCTTCGATCCGCCAACGAGGACGATTGTCTGGACCCCTTCTGAAAATCAGGTGGGGGTGCATCGTCTTGCCTATGAAGTCGAATTTGAAGTGACAGGTGAGCGGGTCAATGTGGAAGAAGTGGAAGGAACGGGCGTCCAGGTCCTGTCCATAACTGAAACGGATACAGTTGAGCTTTACATTCTTGTGCGCAGTGAAATAGAGCCGTAATGGAACGCGCTGTATCGAGACTGGCTGTTCTTCTGTCTGTCCTGGTTCTTACCCTGGGCGGCGCCAACCTCAAAGTTGTCCATATAGATGGCATCTTCGATCTTGACTACGATGACCTGGTAGAATTCCTCACTATTGAGGATGGCCAGGGGACAGGGGGCGTTGTCACACGAATAGGATACTACGAAATCGACGAACTCGGCTTTCCACAACTCCTCTGGAATATCGATGCTCCCCGGGACATTGACGGCTCCATTGTACATGTGCGTATGGCCGATATGGATGGTAGCGGTACGCCCGAAATCGTTGTGGCCGCCAATGCACGAGGAGGAATAGACGGAGAGCTTGATCTGGCAACACTCTATCTTTTTGAATGGGACCAGGGAGAGTTTCCAGAAGAGCCGACTCTGACCCTTTCCCTGGCCGACACCATCGCTCCCCAGGCTATTAACAACCTGGATCTTCTGGATCTTGAGGGCGATGGGAGAGATGAGTTGGTGCTCTCTCTTCTCGGGACCGAGCCGACTCTTTCCATAATCGCTCTGTCTACGATCGATAACGTGAGGCAGCTCCATGAACGGTGGTCCTACGTTCCAGAAGGCTTCTCCTCAAGTGGAGGCAGGCTTTACGTAGGGTCTCTCGATTTCGACCGGAACGGACAGTACGACCTTTTTGCTCTCAGTCCTGAGCGGAATGTCCTACGGATCCAGTCGTTCCTGAATCAGGGGGGAATTTTGAAACCCGGCCCCGGACTTCTCCGCCGCGTGCCTGGCATGTCGGACCTTCATTTCCGTTCTTTTGTGAAGCTCGATTGGAATCGTGACTCACGCGATGACCTCCTGATCCCCTTCCGGTCAGGTCACGTGGTCTCCCTTTCTTTCGTTGAAGGAAGAGTGGAAGTGAGTGAGCTGGGAATCGATGCCGGCCCTCTTTCTAACCTGACTCGGGCTGATTTTAATCAGGACGGTCTCCCTGATCTCCTTCTGGTCAGTCCCCAGCAGGGAGTCGTCACCCTCGCCTACGGCACTCCCGACGGTGGTGCCCCGCTACAGGAGTTTTTCTCCATCGCTGCCGGAGAGGAGGAGCCGGGGATCCAGATTTTCTGTGCGGTTCCTGAAATCGTCGACGGAATCTACTTGGGCACAGTCATAGCCGGCGGCTGGACGGGAGATGAGAGTGAGATCTTCTACTTTGAACTGGGGTCCGTTCCTGAGTATCCCGAAGAGGAAATACTCGTGGATACCTACATCCCGGAAGCCAGAGTCGAAGAAGCTGTAGAGGAGCTCCCTCGAGCCAGGCCCATGGAAGGAAAGCCTCTGCCTCCAGGCATTCTCCCCACGTACGTATTGCCCGTCAATCAGACGTTTGCCTACACGATCCCGGAAGATGAGGAGCGTGAGTTCTTCAGCTTTCGGTGGCTGGAGCCGCCAGCCAGGGGCATGTATTTCCACTATGATACGCGTTCCATCGAATGGGTCCCTGATGACCAGCAGCTCGGTGCCTATGAGCTTTCTTATCACCTTAGAATGAAGGTGGGCGAAACCATAGACATAATGACAGATGAGGATACGGTCGTTACCTATCAGGTGGTCCCAGAGCTTGCCTCCCTGGAATCAAGGTTCTGGATTTATGTCAATGACCCCCCAAAAATAACCTCCTTTCCTGAGGGGACAGAGTTTGTGGCAGGCAGCCGTTTTGCCTATAATGTGGTGGCCATCGATAAAAATGAGGATGTCCACCTGCGGTATACCCTCGAGAAAGCACCGGAGGGCATGAGCGTTGATGAAGACGGGTTTGTCTCGTGGCAAACTGATGCTTCTCATATCGACATCTATCCTGTTCGGATCGTCGTTTCAGACGGCTTCGATCGAGATGTTCAGACGTTCAGGCTCTACTCAAGGGGTCAGGTCGTTATCACTTCTTACCCTGAAGAGGAAGCGGCCGCTGGCGAAAAGTACACGTATGAACTGAAGGTTACGATTCCGGAGGACAAGCGAGAAGAACTCATCTTTGCCCTGCTCAAAGCTCCCTATGGCATGAGCGTGGACAACACCGGTCTTATCACATGGACTCCTCAAAGTACTCAGATAGACACTCAGCGCTTCGTCGTCTCGGCCAACCATGGAATTGCCGCTGACACTCAACGTGTTTCCGTCTATGTAAATCACTCTCCGGTTCTCGTGTCTGTCCCGGAGGCCATGACAAAAATCGCCATAGAAGATACTTTCAATTTCCAGCTCGTTGTGGAAGATCCGAATGAGTTCGACATTCTCCGCTACGAACCTGTCTCCCTGCCTCCAGGTATGAGGGTGGATCCCTCCACTGGCAGGATTCTGTGGGTGCCCGCGGAGGAAAATCTCGACTTCTCCACCGCCGTCGTCAACATTACGGATGGGCATGAAAACATTGAACTCTCTTTTGAACTGTTTGTGAATTCTCCCATTCACATTACCTCTGAGCCCACCACTCTAGCCACCGTGGGAAAGCCGTATAATTACAAGATCATTGCAGCCGACCTCAACAGAGGATCGCTCATGACATTCTCTCATGTGACCCCTGTCTACGACCTGGAAAACTCACGGGTATACTCAGTCCAGATTGAGGACGATGTGTACAGGGAAAATATTCAACGGTATGTAGGTGAGTTCATGAACAAAAAATCGATCCTGGTGGAAATTCAAGAGAAAGGGCCTGATGGTGAAGAAACTGTCTCTCGAGTTAATCTCAGGAAACACGTCCAGAGTGTCTTTTATGAGGACGAGCGTCTTCTCGTGATAATCAGGGACATAGGCGGGCGCAAGGTGAAGATAAAGGATGTCCTCTGGGAATTTTTCGAGGGAAATAAGGGAAAACCGCCCAAGGTTCTTGTTGAGCGGGCCCCGTTTGTCCACTATGCCCTGCTCGATTTTCCCGATGGAATGTTTGTGGATGAACTCACAGGTGCCATATCGTGGACACCCTCGCTGAAGCAGTACGACACCCATACCGTCACATTTATGGTCTCTGACGGCTACACCCGCGATGAACAGTCATTCGACCTTTACGTGAACCACCCCCCAACCATCATTTCGACGGCACCCAGGACAGCTCGCGTCGATCAGTTATACAAGTACAAAGTCGTGGTGGAAGACAAGAATTCCGATAAGCAACTCACCTATAGATTATTGAAAGCACCCAAGGGAATGCAGATTGGCCGGGATGGGCGGATCACCTGGATGCCCAAGCCTTCCCAGATAAACAGTCGCCTCTTTGGCGTGGGTGTCTCGGATGGGTACGAGGAGGACCTGCAGGAGACGAACCTCTTCGTCAATATCGCACCTCAGGTCATCTCAGAACCAAAACCGGTCGCTCTTACAAATTTTGAATACCGCTACCGTATGGCTACGGAAGACTTGAACGGCGATCAGGTTAGACTGAGGGCCATCAAGACACCAAAATACGCAAAGTTTGACGAACAAACGGGTATGTTCCGCTGGAAGCCACGGATGAATCAGAGAGGCGTCAACAATATTGTCCTATCCGCCGTCGACGAACGTGGCCTCGCCACCTCGCATGAATTCCAGATTCATGTCTTCGAAGATCCGAGCGCCCAGCAATTCGTTTCTACAAGCTGGCCCCTTCTCCTGGCCTTCGTGGGTACCATGTTCACCGTGGGTATGTCAGCCCTCCGGTAGATAACTCCCCTGCATGAGATACGTACTTTAGGGTTTGGGTCCGGTCGCCCCTCCTCTCCCTCTTCCTTGAAGCCGGAGTTCCTGCTCTATATGAGTCAGAAGTGCTTTCTCCCCCTCTGGCGACGGGACGAAACTTATCTGTAACGCATAAAGCCGGACGTCTCGTGCCACCCATTTGACCACCTTGAAGATGTCCTTTTCTGTTGTGACGAGCAGGTCAACGCCCTCCTTTTCTCCCGTGTCCGTCAAGTTTTCCAGGTCCCGTCTCGTATAAACGTGATGATCCGCGAACGCTTTGAAATGGACAATCTGAGCTCCCGCTCGTTGTAACAGGTGCCGGAACGAATCGGGATCTCCTATTCCACAAAATGCGACCGTCTTTTTCCCCTTCAACGCGTCCAGGGGAACTGTCTGACCGTTTGCACTCCGAAGAAAAGGGTCCGGCTCAACCCGGCAGGCAAACGTGGGAACTTTAGTCTGAAGGACCTTGCTGTGGAGGGTGGGGTGAGGCGGCTTCAGGTTTGCTTTGGTCCAGAAAATGAGATCGGCACGGCGGAGGTGATTCCAGGGCTCGCGGAGTTTCCCATAGGGAAGGAGTTTGTAGGTCTCGAGAGGATCGTTGCTGTTCAGAAGAACAATGTCGATGTCCCGGTCCAGGGAACGATGCTGAAACGCGTCGTCAAGGACAATGACGTCCGGGTTGAACCGTTCTATAGCAAACACGGCGCCCCGGTAACGGACTTCATCCACCACTATGGGAACCCCGGAAAGGACATTTGCCATGAAGTAGGGCTCATCCCCTGCTTCCTGCCAGGATAACATGACCTTTTTCCCATCAGATACGAGTCCTGTTCCCGACGTTTTCCGTCGATAGCCCCGGCTGACAATCACCGGTGCCACTCCTTGCAGCTGCAGTTTTTCTGCGAGATAAATGACCATCGAGGTCTTCCCCGTTCCACCTACTGAAAGATTTCCCACACTGATCACAGGAACGGGGAGGCGCCGGGTAACAAAGAAGCCGATGCTGTAGAAAAGATTTCGCCAGAAAATCGTCCCCCAGTAGAATAGCGCCAAGGGAAGCAGAAGGTATCTAAGTTTTGTCGATAACCGCGGCATCCACTGCCTCTTGAATACGATTGAGTTCCTTCTCCAGCCGATGGCTGTTGGCGCGAAAGCTGCTCTTCCGATTCATCTCGATGGGCTTACCAAACACCATGCATGTCTTGCCCCACGGCTTGGGTACGATAAACGTGTCCCAGTTCCTGATTTCCCACCTTCGACTCGCCTGCCCTGATACGGGAATAACAACGGCTCCAGTCAACATTGCCGCCCTCACCGCGCCCGGTTTTACCCGGTGTTGCGGGCCTTTCGGCCCGTCCGGTGTTATTGCAGCCAGACTTCCACCTTTCGACAATGTGTCAATCAATTCCTGATAAGCTCCCCGTCCCCCCTCGGTAGTCGATCCGCGAATCATTTTCCATCCCATCCTGTCTCCGATCCTGGAAATGACTTCAGCGTCTGCGTGCAGCCCCGCCATCGCCCGCCCACCACGGCCCCGTAAGAAATAGAAAGGAAACAGTAATCTCCCGTGCCAGCAACAAAGCAGCACTGACCGGCCGGCCGCCAGGGCGTCCGTCAAGATCGCTCCGTTCAAAACGAGATGTTTGTTCAGGGAAAACAGAAGATGTATCGTGGGCGTTCCCAGAGTTACACCAACGTGAAACAGCAGTCGTTTCAGCCTCTCCGGTTTCATTCCAGACCCATCAGTCTTTCACTGATCAGCCGGGCGGCCGTCTTGGCCGCCCCGGGACCCCCGAGTCTTTCTTTGACTTCTCGAAGGCCCGCCAGGATTTTCTCCCTCTCTGGTGGGGATTCTACCATTGTTGCCATTCTGTCAGCGATGAGACGAGGGCTGGCTTGGTCCTGCAATAATTCTGGAAGGATTTCCCTGCCAGCAACCAGGTTCGTGAGGGAGACAAACGGAACCTTTGTAACAGCTCGGGCCACCAGCCAGGTTGGACCGGATAACTTGTATACGACTACCGATGGGGTCCCGTACAGAGCCGCCTCCAATGTCGCTGTGCCAGAGGCAATCACCCCAATATGGGCATGTCGCAGGGCCAGATGAGGTGTTTCCTCTACCACAACCGCGCCGGAAAGTTCATGGGAACTGAGCTCAACTCCGGGCGCCTTCCCAATGACGGCTTGAACGTCAAGGCCCCGTTTCTTCAGTAGTCCCATGGCCCCGGTCATTACAGGCAGGAGCCTGTCAACCTCCTGCTGTCGACTCCCGGGGAAAAGCGCTACCAGTGTTCGTCGAGAGTCCAGGCCGTAGGCTCCAATGAACTCCTCACGGCCCATCTCTGCTTCACGGTGATCCATTAGGGGGTGACCCACATAATTGGCCTCTATGCCACGCCGATGATACCACTCCTCTTCGAACGGGAGAATGCAGAGGGCCTGGTCCACACAATTCTTCATCGCCTCAACACGTTTTTCCCTCCATGCCCAAAGTTGAGGACAGATGTAATACGTCACCGGAACGCCCCACCGTTTCAACCTGCTCGCAAGCCGAAGATTGAATCCTGGATAGTCGATAAGGATTGCCCTCGGCGGCCTTTTCTCTCGCACTGCATTGGTCACCCTTTTGAAGGTCTGTCTCAGGCGGGGATATTTACGGAGGGCTTCCGTGAATCCCACCACCGCAACACTGTTCACATGTTCCAGGAGATTGACTCCGGCTTCCTCCATCTCATCTCCGCCTATGCCGAAGAATTCCACCCGGGGATTCAGTCGTCCCAGTTCTCGGAGGAGCGACGCCCCGTGAAGATCTCCGGACGTTTCGCCCGCAACCACAAGAATTTTCAAGGTGTCTTGGTCCTTCAAGGAACCAGTTGAACCCTGATTGCCAGAACAACCAGAAAGATAGCTATCGTCTGCAGGGTCCGTTTCTCCCTCTTTACGGCTTGAGACCACGATGCCGGGCTCACCTTTTTCCCGGCGCCGCGCCACCGCTTCAAGCCGGGAATGATTCGGGGAACAGATTTGATGTATTCGTCATACTCATCGCCGAAGAGACGCCCCAACGTTTCCTCCTCCAGCGATATTATGAGTCCGTATTGAACGACAAAAAAAAGGAGTGTGACCACGAGCATAACCCAGACCTGCTTTCCGCCGGCTAACAAAACTGATCCTGAATAAATCATTATGTTGCCCAGATAGATGGGATTTCTCACGCGTGCAAACGGTCCTGTGGTGCACAGTAGCTTCGCCCCCACTTTTCGTGTCCTAATTCTGCCCCCAGCGTAGCGAACCGATGCGAGTCTCACCCATTCTCCCAGAAGTATGAGGGGAATTCCGGGAAGCCAGAAATTCTTTTCCATGCCCGCGAAATAGAGAATCACAAGAGCGAGGGGAATTGGGGTATAGCTACGTTTTCGGAAAAGGAAATCCCGAAGGTCCATATTCGGGCAGGCTAGTGAATGTCTTGCTCTATTTGCTCTTGCACTAAAATCGCGATTCGCAAGGCTTCCCGGCCCTCTTCACCGGAGACGATAGGTCTGCTATCTCCTTGAACTGACTCTACGAAGTTTTCCAGTTCGAATCTCAACGCGTTGATGTTTCTCACCTCCGGTTTCTCGTACACGATTTGTCTGTGGGATCCGTCCTGATCGAGGGGGGCCGTTACTACCGCACTTGGATCTTTGTCCTGGCCGTCGAGAATTCGGTAAACCTCGGTCAGGCCTAACAAGAAATCAATGGTGACATACATTTCCTGCTGGAATATTCTCAGCTTGCGTACCGAGGTTTTCGCAATCCGGCTGGATGTGATGTTGGCCACGCAGCCATTCTCAAACCGAAGCCTGGCATTCGCCACATCGACCGATTTCGTCATGATGGACACACCCGATGCATGAACCGATTTCACCGGTGATTTCACCAAGGACATAATAACATCGAGGTCATGGATCATCAGGTCAAGTACAACAGGGACATCCGTTCCCCTTACTGAATAGGAGGCTAACCGATGGGACTCAATGTATTTGGGCTGAACAGGAATCTCATCAAGCGCAAGAAGGGCGGGATTCAACCGTTCAATATGCCCCACCTGGATCAGTACAGATTTCCTCTTCGCAAGCGCGAGCAGCCTGTCCGCCTCCGATACCGTTTCACACATGGGTTTCTCCAAAAAGACATGTCTCCCCCCCTCAATACAAGCCTCCGCCACCGGAAAGTGATCACCGGTTGGGACCACCACCAGTACGGCTTCCGACGCGTCAATGAGCTCCTTGAGAGAAGAAAAGGGGTGCGCACCGGAAGTCGCCGCCATCAGCCTTGATCGTTCGGAATCGATGTCGTGAAATCCGACACATTCCGCGTGGGGAATCTGAAGGAGATGGTGGAGATGCTGCTTGCCTAGATGGCCCACTCCTACGACTCCGACCCTCGTCCTCTTGGAGTGATCTGTCATGGGTGATTTTAACGGTTCTGGAGCAATATAGAAATTCCACGCAAATTATGGAATCTCCCTTTTAGGCCCCGGTGATAATTTAGACTTGCTTTTCATGCAGAGAATAGGGAATTTTTCCTCAACAGGTTCTGGCCTTACGTCAGTACCTTACGCAAAATTGGGGATTCTGTGGTAAGTCAAGAGATCAAAGCTCTATTCGGCTACATGATTCTTCTGGGTGCTGTGATCGGATTTGCTGTTGCATTTGCCTCGTCCAGCTACTTCCTTGCTGTCCTGTTCATTATCGGCGGACTCCTCACCTGGATGGTCTATCTGAACATCGCCCGGGTAAGAATGGACCGCCCCACGGGCGCCATTCTTATCATTTTCGGGGTACTTCTGGCGTCCGCCATTTTCATGGCCTTTGGCATTGAGCAGGATATGTGGGGGGGCTTCCGCCTGAAGGCGGAGGGAGCCCTTCTGTCACTTATTATTCTCTTTTTTGCCGTGATGCCCGGACTCGTATTCTACTACTTTCATAAGCCCGTCACCCCCCAGACTGCTGTCCCGGACCGGATGCCCACCGAAAAATCCCCCCTCCTCGAGACAACCAGACCCCCTGAGCCTCCACCCCCGACAGGCGAGATGTATGACTATGGCTATCCGGAATGGACAGAAGAAGATTATGAATACTACGATCCGGAAGCGTGGGCTGCCTACTATGAGGGGGAAGAATATGAAGAGGAGGAAGAAGAAGAAGACGATTAAGGGCTCACATTTGACAAAGTTGCCTCATGAGTGAAGGGTGAGCGGGCTTCGCCCTTTTCTAATTTTTGGCAAGAGTACTTTCACGTCACATCATCTTACCCAACGCCTCATTGATAGCATACTGAAGATTTCGGACCGCAACGTTACTCTGATGAGCCCTTGGCATTCTCCCATGGAGGTGGAAATTCATAGCCAGGTGATTAAGGAGGAAAAGCCCCACATATACGTCCGAGCCAAGTCAATTCGAAGACTTTTCTGTAAGTTGCATAGTGACAAGATGAAGTCCAGGGCGACCTGTCAGGTTGGCTAGTCTTGAGGTACAGATCGACATGCGGGCCGCCGATCTATGGGGGCTTACGGAAATCACAACCTGACAGGTTGTGATTACAACCTGTCAGGTTATTTGATCAATTCAACAGACTGGCGACAACCATGATAGATAAGCTCTCCCCGCTTTCCTACAATGGCACTTACCACCTTTACAATAGAGCAGTCGGCAATGAAAAGCTTTTCCTTTCTGACAGTGACTACCGCCACTTCCTCAAAAAATACGAGCTGTATATCTCGCCTATTGCGGAGACATACGCCTATTGCCTGTTGCCGAATCACTTTCATTTCCTTCTCCGTATCAAAGACGAAAATGAAATCGATCTCAGGAAACCCAACCTGACAGGTCGAACCACAGGTCGAACTAGGCCTGTCAGGTTGAACTCTGCGGACCCAAACCAGTCTTTTAGCAACTTCTTCAACAGTTATGCTAAATCATTTAACAAGGTTCACGACCGGGTGGGAAACCTTTTTAACCGACCGTTCAAGCGAATTCACATTGACAGTGAAAGCTACTTCACTCTTTTGGTTTACTACATTCACCGAAATCCAATTCATCATGGCTATGTTCATAACTTTACAAATTGGGAATACAGTTCTTACAGAACCTTCCTCTCGGATAAAAGGACGCACTTGAAAGGAGAAGAGGTCCTGACATGGTTTCGGGGAAGAAATGAATTTATTAACTTTCATCAAGACAACTTGGACTTTTCTGATGACTTTCAGACGTACCTATTGGAGTAGATCAAAGTGAGTTAACCTGACAGGGCTTGACCGACCTGTCAGGTTAGATATTGACAATGGAGTTTCAAGAACTAGACATCGTCATTTCCCGCAATACGCATAGAAACTCTCAAGCGGAAATGTCTCTGGGTTTCGATAAAAACCGTTGACCTAACAATATTTCTTGTTTAATATATGCATATATGCGCATAGATATATTTATTAGATGAGTATGGAAAAAGCCTATATCTGCTGCCCACCCGATCTTGTGGACGATTGTCAAAGGTTGATGGCGGACGACTTTTTCAAAGCCTTTATCGATGAGAGTCGACTAAAGGCGTTCCTTATACTGATGGAACGGGGAGAACTGACGGTGAATGAAGTTGCAGGCCGAATGGACATTAGCCAATCAAACGTCTCCCGGCACCTGTCTTTCCTCAAAAAGGCCGGTGTGACACTCAGCAGAAAGAACGGCCGGGAAACCTATTACAGAGTCAACTACGAAAATCTTGCGGGTCGGCTGCGGTCCATACTTTCCATCATCCGGGAATGCTGCCCCCCGGGAAAGGAAAAAACACAATAAGAACAGATATTCAAGAAAAAGTCAAAGAACGCTACGGCCAAATGGCCTCTTCTTGCTGCTGCGGCGATAATGAATCGGCCGGTCAGCAGGCGACACGCCTGGGATATACCCGTGAGGAGCTTCAGGCCCTGCCTGACGGTGCTAACCTCGGTCTCGGGTGCGGCAATCCCCTCGCCTTTTTGGAGGTCAAACCCGGAGATACGGTGCTCGATCTGGGAAGTGGAGCAGGAATAGACTGTTTTCTGGCCGCTCAAAAAGTAGGGCCCCGGGGGCTTGTAATAGGTGTGGATATGACGACCAAAATGATCGACAAGGCAAACCAAAACAGGGGCAAAATCGGAGCCGCCAACGTAGAGTTTCGTGCTGGCCAAATCGAAAATCTTCCCGTGGAGACCGGGTCCGTGGATCTCGTCATCAGTAACTGCGTCATTAACCTCTCCCCTGATAAGACAAAAGTTTTTCGGGAAGCCTTTCGGGTGCTGAAGTCGGGTGGACTTCTTCAGATTTCAGATATCGTCCTTCTGAAGAAACTTCCCCGGCCCATCCGCAAAAGCGTGAACTCCTATGTGGGATGCGTCGCCGGAGCGGCGAAAAAGGAAGATTACCTCTCCTACATTCGCGATGCCGGGTTTATAGAAATGGAAATTCTGGAGGAAAGGGGCGTGGGAGATATATTCCTCGAGAATGACCCCACCATTCAAAAACCGATGCGATGGGTCCCCTTTCCCAGAAATATGATGAGACGTATGTCAGGAAGTTACGCTGAAAGCATAAAAGTGCGCGCTGTTAAGCCTGCCGCCGTTTAATTCCCGGGGTAAACAGGAAACTGTTCTTTTTCTTTTGCCTCCACCTTCGATTTCTCCACGGGGACTTTTCCCCAGATCCCTTCTTCCTCCTCCCACCTGTACCGCTCTACTCCGCCTTCTTTATGCACAACCACCTCTGTGGGGACCAGTTCATCGGCTGACTCTCCCTTCATGAAAATATCCAGATCGTATACTTTCCCTTGAGGAGAGGCGAAATCCGCACAGGCAAAGTAGGTGTCATCTCCCACTGCGGAAAGTCTGTCTTCATGAACTTTCTTGAGAGCGAGTTTTAGCGTGTCACCCGTTTCCTCATCATAGTGGAGAAACATGCCGTCATTTTCTTTCATCCGTTCGTCAATATGATGTCGAATGACTTCCGCCAAACTCTCTTCCGTCACTGCCGCTGTACTCAGTCCCACCGGATGCTCTTTTGGGTGTTCCTGGGTGAACACAATTGATCCAGAGAAGAGCATCACACTCAGGACTGCTAAACTCAGGGGGATCCTTCTGTTCATAGTCACTCCTTTCCTGTTTTCGGCCCGTTCACGTCCATAATGCTTACAAGGTATAATAGAAATGCAGCTTTGTCAAGGAGCTTCCCCGCAATTCGCGCAAAGTGTCAGCCAAAAGACACATTCCGAACGCCACTGTTGTGAGGCGGATCCAAACAGGTTAATTTCATAACGGGGAAAATGAGGTCCACACTTCTCGCGACTATCTTTTCTGCTCTACTGGTTGTCTCTTGTGGCTATCATCCTCAGGTAAAACAACGGACGTTTCATTTCAACTATGAAGTGTCCGTATTGCCCATTGAAAACGAGGGGGCTGTGGAGCTCTGGATCCCCTTGCCCCATAACGGCCCGCATCAGACGATCTCCAATGTGACCATTGAAAGTCTCCTTGATGCCTCTGTACACATCGATACCACTTATGGAAATGCGCTGGTCTACCTTTCAACGAATTCCCCTCCTCCGGCCGGTTTTACAGTGTCCCTCTCTTTCGACGTCAACCGAAAGGAACAGAGGATCATCCCCAGCTCATTACCATCGCATAAGAAACATCTCTACCTTGCTCCCAAGTCAAAGGTCCCCAGGGACAACCGCTTTGACGAGATCGTTCAAACGGTACTGTCTCCTCACTTGACGACCATGGAAAATGGGCGACTGCTTTACGATCATACCCTTGACAGGATGACCTATGACAAGTCCGGCGAAGGATGGGGTCTCGGTGATGCAATCTATGCCTGTGACATGGGAAGGGGAAACTGTACAGATTTTCACTCCCTCTTCAATGCGCTGGTCCGTACGGCAGATATTCCTGCCCGGTTCCTTATCGGATTCCCTCTCTCTGAAGAAGAAGAGGGCACCATCGGTGGCTATCACTGCTGGGCGGAGTTCCACGACGCGCAAAGAGGGTGGGTGCCCGTGGATATCTCCCAAGCCGATAAGCATCCCGAACGGGAAGATTATCTTTTCGGAAATCTCGACCCGAACCGGGTTCTCTTCACCATGGGCAGGGATATTGTCCTCGTTCCGAAGGCACAAGGAGGTCCGGTCAATTTCTTTATCTACCCTGTTCTGGAGATCGACGGTGCTCGATCAGATGCATATACGAGAAAATTTACCTACCACTCCCTACGCAGTTAATCCGGTGCGATAACACCGCAGGCGAGTCTCCCCCCTCCGGCGCCACCTGTGGCCCCGGTGGTACCTTTGTCCGGGTTGACGTGTACGATAATAGCACTTCCATCTTTGTCGAACAGACTAAGAGGACCGGGCGATAGTGTGATGCGACTGGTTCGATGCTCCAGAACCGCCACACCGTTACCGTCAGCGACGAGATTGGGGAGGTCACCCATATGGAACGGATGGTTGGCATCAGGATTGGACATACCGTAGGGGCCCGGATCAAAATGCCCGCCAGCAGCCTTGAAGTCAGGATCACAGGTTCCAGTCTCGTGAATATGGCACCCGTGGATACTGCCGGGCTGGAGCCCCTTTACCTCCACAACGACCAGCACCGTGCCCAAGATGCCCGTCCCCGTTTGAATGAATGTGGCCTTTCCAGATACGCCTGACCTTTCTGCTCCGTGGATGGCGGCATGAGCCACGTAGAGGGAACTATCCCCCAGCCCCAGAGCTTTCACTGAACCCAGGAGGCAAACGACAGCGAGCTTTTTTATTCCATTCATGACTCTCTCCTCTAACATATCTGATCCAACAGAACCACAGAGGTCACAGAGAAACAACAATAAATATGTTTCATAGAAGAATGTGGCATTGACGTAAAGTACTTCAAGTAACGGGTTTGAAGCCGAATCATGATTAAGAAGCCATTTTCATATCCTCTGCGCTCACCCCGTCCCGATCAAGTCGGGATGTGGTTAATAAGAAACTCAGCTTAGAAAAAGCTCTCCTGCCCTGGAGGGGGTCTTAATTCTGGCCTCGATTCGATAAATTCTTTGAGCACAACAAAGTCTTGCCGGGCTATGGAAAGAAGGTCCGGCCTCCGGAGAACGGCGGCAGGATGCAACATGGGAAACAGGAAATGGGTTCTCTGGGGTATCGGTTTCCCCCTCATTTCCCGGATTTTGGCTGATGGCTCCAGCAACAGCTGCAGTGCAACGTTTCCTAGCGGAGAAACGACTGCTGGTTTTATGATGTCGATCTCCTGCAGGACGTAGGGCGCACACGCTTTGATCTCGCTCGCCAGGGGCAGTCGTTTCTCCGGTGGAAAACACCGTGTTACATTCGTAATCCTGATATCACTCCTGTCGATAGCAACTCCCTTTAGAAATCGGTCAAGAAGATCTCCCGCTCGCCCGACGAAAGGACGCCCCAGCGCATCCTCATTCTCTCCAGGGCCCTGGCCTACCAGAACAAGGGCGGCGTCGTGATTCCCTTCACCCGGCACCGCCCGAGTCCTGGACTCATGCAGAGGACATTTGGTACACCCCAAAATACGCTGCCGCACTTCCTCCAGCCTTTTCTCTTTCTCCTTCTCCACGTCACTTATGAGCGTTGGTCACAGAAACAAAGTTAAGGCTGCCATGCCTGAAAATCGACACCAGGGCCCATCATACATGAATATGGAAAGAGCCCGGGAATTGGCGAGACCCTCCTCTATGGTCTTCTAGGATCGCTTTTAATCGCCGGGCACAAACTCTGATGACTCTACGACCAGATCGCCCTGGCTGAAAGAGGAGAAACCAATCTTATCTTTTATCTGTTCGTACCCCGGGCTCGGCTCCCTGTAGATCCACGCTACGTTCTGCTGAACGGAGCCGTCTTTCTTCTTCAGATCAACCCAAAAACATCGTCCCTTGTACCAGCAGGTGTAGATGCGCTGTGTCACTTCCAGCTGCTCCATGTCCACGTCTTCCTCATCAAAATAGTAGTTACCCTCAAACCTCAAGGGAGCATCGCCTGAAGCGATGACTTCGTCGCTGACTCTGTTCTTGATGGTCAATGGTCTCCCTCTCATTTTATGCTCCATCTCACATGAATAGGATTCATACTTCAATATTCACTGGGATAAACACTCCCTCCGTTAGAAGTTACTTAAGAGGAGTGGGCGAAACCTGACAGAGGGGCGACAGTTCTTGAGGTGGGCTCGGTTCAGTCCCGCTTGTACTTTCCCATCACCCCCGCTTTGCCCAGAACGTGGCCTTCCATCGCTCTTTCCACCTGCTTCCATTCAGCTTTGGGGGCAAGACCCAGGGAGTCCACCTCAAGCGCATACAGGGTAAAATAGTAGCGGTGCCATCCGTGGCCTGAGGGTGGAAATGGACCGTAATAGCCCACACGGCTGAAGGAATCCACGCCCCAGCACGCCCCCTGTCTGGCTCCGTTGTCAAGAGTCTCTGTCTTCAGCACGCCTTCCTCCAGGCTCACTGAATCCCCCGGCAGGTCGTAGAGTATCCAGTGAACCCAGGTGCCGGGCGGAGCGTCAGGGTCCAGACAGATTAGGCCAAAGCTTTTCGTCCCCCCTGGAACACCTGTCCATTCAAACGGCGGAGACACGTCCTCGCCTTCGCCCGTGTATTTGGATGGAATACCCTCTCCCTCTTTGAAGGCGGTCGTTATGATGTTGAACTCTTCCATCTTGTCCTCCTGGTTCTGCAATAATGAAAAAGGGGAACTGACAAAAAGAAAAACGGCAACTATGCGGTTCATTGGCCCTGCGTGATGATACATTCCTGGTAACTAAAAGGCAAGGATTTGATGGAAATAAAAACATTTAACGCCAAACGAGATCTTTTTAGATTTTTAGCTTTCTGAGAGACACGTTTTGCTCACATAAGACATCACGAAGCCTATGATTATAGCAATCGCAACCGCATTCCTTATTCTTGTGATACTCTATTTCATCTGGGAGACGGCGCAAGACCAGAATCTTGACCTCGACTATTCCGTCCACTATTCCCCCCGCCAGGCCGAGGTGGAAACGAGAATAGAAACTGAAGCTTCTCCCAAGGACATCTGGAATGTGTTGACCGATCTGTCAAACTATCCCACCTGGTTCCCCTGGATAAGAAAGGTTCGGGTAACGAATGAGCCAGCCGACCGCTGGGTTCACCGTCACTCTCTTCAGCATTTCAGGGTCGAGGTGGGGAACCGTTTCAAAATCCGCCCATTCTTACTCTCACCCTTGACTCACTGCCGGTTTATTGCGCTAAGACCCGAATCTTTCCTGAGCCTCGAGGCCCGCTTTTTTCCTATGAATCGAGAAATCGTAACCTTCTCAATGTCTCCAGCGAGTTCCCTTGTTGAGATCACCTACAAGGCCACAAGCCGTTCTCTTTTCAACTTCATGACACCGACCCTGTTCTCCTGGCGGGGAAAGAATGTCCTGGAACACCTGGCAGAGCGCCTCCCTGAGGTTTCTTATCATCGCGAAGAGGGGGAAGCCCCGGCCCTGGAAGAGACCTTTCTTATGGACCAGGGTTTTGTTCATGCCCTGGTTGCAAAGGCTCTCCACGAGGGCGACGACATTCTCAACAATCTCACTGACAGAACCACCCGGGCTAAGGCGAAGTCGGCTTACATGAAAGCAAAGCGATCGGGACGCGTTCCAGAAGTTACGCCCGAAGCCGCCGAAGCTCTCGGGCGCTATCTGGCAGGCGACAAAGCTTCCACAACGAAAGTTGCTCCCCCGCCTCCCAGCCAGGATGCTCAGATCAATGAGCTGGTGGCCACGGCTCTGGCCGGGGATGAAGAAGTTATCAGTTCGGTTGAAGATCGCGTCCTCCGCTCCAGGGCGAAAGCTGCCCTCATAAAGGCAAAACGCAGCGGCGTCACCCCACAGATCCCAGGGACTGAAAAAGTTGCCAAATCCTCTCCGGCCCCGGAGACCCCGTTAGATGATACCGGGATCATCATCAAGGCCGCAGTGAAAAAAGCTCTTGCGGGGGATATGGACGCCATCAACGCTATTTCGGACAGGATCGTACGTGCAAAGGCAAAGTCGGCGTATATGAGGGCAAAGCGGCAGAGAGACTAGAGGGGGATCTTTCTAGAGAGGAAACACCTTGGCCAGGAACCTGCGGACGTCCTCCAGCTCGTCGATCACCACCCTGTGATCTGCGTCATATTCCTTCCATTCCACGTCAAAGCCTAGCTCCCTCAATACCAGAATCGATGATTTACCAACTTCCAGCGGTATGAGGGAATCCACTCTTCCATGACCCGCAAACACACGCATCCGAGTGGGCAGATTTTTCCGATGTTTCATGGTTTCCGCATCCAGCAGGAAGCCGCTCAACGATATGACGGCAGCCACGCCCCCCGAAGACTTCTTCACAGAGGACGCTTCTCCCGAACTGTAGTTCAGTGCCACATCAAAGCTCATGCTGGCCCCTTGCGAGAATCCCATGAAAACCACTTTCCCCGGCGGTGTCCCTTCGGTCTCAAGATCAGTGAGAATTTCCATCAATTTCTTTCTGCTGTGAGCCCTTTCCCTCTGCGAATTCTCGTCTGGCGGTAATGAATACCACGCCTTTCCCCGGTCCCCTGTCCCCGGCACATCGAATTCCCCCTGAGGAATGAGATACCGAACTTTCGGAAGGCGAAGTGCCTCTGCCAGCAATTCAACGTCACGGCTACTTGCTCCCCAGCCGTGGAGAACGATAACCGTGCCGACACCTGGGGTCACTTTGGCCGGAATATCGAGCATGGTGCGGTGGCCGAAGTGTCAGTGTGAAGAGCAAGAATCATGATAAGGCGCACAGTTGGAAGATGTGACGAATTTCATAGAATTAGTTGCCCAGGACTCTGTACTGGAATTGATAGATTCCATTTTGGGCGTCCGCTTGCACCATCCGATCGAACTGGAGAAGAATATCTCTTTGAAGACCGGAGAAGAGGGGAACTGACCTGCTAGGAAAAATAAGGGGATGATACGTCAAATAGACGTGCGTCAGGAAGGGGGCAAACCGGGTATATGTCCTGGATCCTCCTATGACAAAACATTTCGGCGTTTTGACATTCGCCAGAAGCTCTGTTAAGTCCGAATCCCGGTGCATCACCACAACCTCCCGTCTATCCAGCTCTGTGGCAAGTGTGCTGGCCGTCGTGGAGCCCATGATTACTGTTTGACCCATGGTCTGATCCCGGAAGAGCCTCAGATCCTGGGACCAGGATACAGTCTCCCGCGTGTCGTGGGCAATCATCCCATTTGCCGTGACGGCCGCCGTCATAATCACATCCATGGATACTATCCTTCCAGTGCCTTCCAATCCCCATCGATGGCACCAGCAGCTATGGTCACCAGTTTTCCGGAGTGGGAATACGTCTTGATGGCCTGGTTTACCTCTTCCAGGGAAACAGCGTTGATCTGTTGGGGATATTCATCGATGTGGCTCAGTTGCTTTCCTCTTTCAACTGCAACAAGGATCCGGCCCGCCAGGCCACCGGTTGTCGCGAGACTTACCTTGTAACTACCTGTGATGGTTGTTTTCTTCCGGGCCAGCTCTTCGGATGTAACCCCCTCTGATATCCACTCCTCCAGCTGTTCCATGGTGCACTGGTGTCCCTGTTCCAGCAGCCCCGGGGAGTACGTCCCGAGAATGTACCAGAACCCGTCGTTGCCATTATCGACGCCCCCGATGGTAGAGCCCGTTGCATAAGTCAAACCCAGTTCGTCCCGCACGACAGCCATCAGCCTGGATGAGAAATTTCCCCCAAGGACAAAATGTCCCACCATCAAGGGATAGAAATCCTCGTGTTCCCGGTCAATTCCGATGGGTTGTCCCATGATGACATCAATACTTGTCTTATCCCTCATGGTCACAACCTGGTTGTGCCGTCCCTTCCCCTTTTTCGCTCTAACTGAACCGGCAACCTGAACGGACAGGGGTGACTTTTTCCAGCCGGAGAATTCCCTCTCAACAGCATCCTCAAGAATCTGTCGGTCCACATCCCCTACTGCTACAAGTGTAAAGTCTCCTCTTCCGTAGTTTTCCCGGTGAAATTTTTTCACGTCCTTGACTTCCGCTCCTTCCGTGTCTCGAATCTGCCGGTCGACAGGGACAAAAAAATTTGGGTGATCGTCCGGATACAGTTCCTGCAGGAAGGTACTCATGGCCCGTGTAAATGTGTCCTCTTTCGACCTCGTTAGTCCTCCGATTCTTCGTCTCTTTGCTGTCTCGAGATCCTTCGCGTGCATCGCCGGCTCCCTTAACTGTTCCGCCAGCAATTCAACGACCATAGGGACATCCTTTGAAAGGCACTGCGCCGTGAATCGAACGCGGTAAGTTCCTGTGCGGAACGAAAGAGAGGCCCCTACCACTTCGAGGGTGTTGCTGATGTCGAACTTGTCACGGCGTACCGTTCCCTGATCCAGCATGGACGCAGTCATTTCAGCCACAGCGGTGTTGGATCGGGGACTGAACAGATCCCCACCCGGAAAGCTCCCGTACACGGTAACCACATCATTAATCTCAGTCTTCATGGAAAGAACTCGCACCCCGGGGAGAACCTGGCTACTGGCAACGCGCTTTGCGATGGAGCTGTTGATAGACACTACCCGGTTCCGGACTGCTCCGTTACAGGGATAAAATGGCCAATGGTACTCCGGTCTTCAATTAGGTAGGATTTTGCTGCCCGCTGAACATCCTCGGCTCTTACCTGCGCGATTCTGTCAAGAAAAGTTGGATAGAACGTCCAGTCTCCAATAGCTATCGCTTCATTAAGGTTGCTGGCAATAGAGTGGGCGCCATCGCGACTGAACGCAGTTTCGGCCCTGATTTTTCCCTTTACGCGCGCCACCTCATCCTCCTGGACGCCTCGTTCTTTGATCTGCCGGTACTCATTCAAAACGATCTTTTCCACCTTGTCTGGGGACGTGTCCGGTGTTAAGAAGACATAGGTAATAAAAAGGCCGTTGTCATGGAGTGGCTGGGCCCAGGTCCGGGTGTCTGTCGCCAGCCCTTTATCGACAATCATCCTGTAAAATCGACTTGTCTTTCCCGATGCGAGAATTCGCGACAACACGAGAAGCGCCGGCATATCCCCATGCAGACCTTCGGGCGATTTATGTGCCACCCCGACCACGGCTGTCTCTCCCGACCGTCTCACAATTAGTCGTCGGGGCCCCTCCTGCTTCGGCTCAGTTGTGTAAACCTGCGGGATCTCCCCGGGAGAGCTCGGTATGCGCCCAAAATGCTCTTCAATCTTTTCCAGAGCCGACTCTTCATCAAAATCACCTATGATAGTCATAGTCGCATTGTTTGGCCAGTAGAAGGTGTCATAGAATTCCCGCAGGCGGGCGGTGGGAACATTTTCGATGTCCGAAAGCCAGCCAATGGTCGCGTGGTGATACGGATGGGCTTGGTAGGCGGTCGCCCAGATATTCTTGTCCAGAACTTCAAAGGGCTCATTCTCCCCCCGATCAAACTCGTTTCGCACAACCGTCATCTCTGGCTGGCGATCCTCGTCCCGTATGAGAGCGCCACGCATCCTGTCGGCCTCAATCTTCATGGCCTCCTCCAAGTATTCACTTGGCAGAAGTTCAAAATAGTTCGTACGATCCATCCATGTCGTGGCATTGATGATGCTTCCCAGATTCTGAAGCTCCGCCCAGATTGTCTTCCCATTTTCCCTGTTGTAGTTTTCCGACCCTTTGAACATGAGATGTTCCAACAGGTGCGTGGCGCCGGTGTATCCTGATGCTTCGTTCCTGGATCCCACCCGGTAGGTTGCCATGAGCGTTACCACGGGGGCAAAATGGTCCTCCATCAAGAGAACCATTAAATCATTTTTCTTAAGACGATACTCCCGGATGCCGCCGGAACTTTTGACAAAGTCGAACGCCGTCTTCACCACAGCTCAGTCCAATTCTATTACCTCAACTTCCCCGAATCCGAGGTCGCGTATTCCGTCTTCTACCTTCATTCTATCGCCCACAATGAGCCAAACCAGATTATCAGGATGCAACACCTTGCCTCCAGTTTCAGCAATGTCTTCTGTTCCGAGCGCCCAGACAACGTCCACATAGGTTTCATAGTAATCCTCAGCGATCCCGAATTGCACCATCTCCACGATGGCGGCGGAGACAGCACTCATCGTTTCAAACCTCCCGGGAAGCCTCAAGGTCCGTCCCTTCTGTGCTTTGGCGAGCTCATCTTCAGTTGCCGGCCGCGAGCCTAGAATGTCCCGGAACTCTCTGTTGATCTCCTGAGTCGATTCCACGGTTTTATCAGTTTGAACGGGAGCATAAGCGAAAAACATCTGTTGTCCTTTCGCCTCGACAAAAACGCTCCTCGCACCATAAGACCAGTGCTTGTCCTCCCTGAGATTCATGTTCAGGCGAGAGGTGAACGTTCCTCCCAGAATTGTATTCATAATTTCGATGGCGATTCTGTCAGGATTATTGGTGGGTGGCGCCAGATGCCCTGCAATAATAACGGACTGGATGGCCCCCGGCTTGTCCAGAAGAAAGACTCTCTGCGCAGGTGGAAGGGAAACATGTTCGATGTTCTTTTCCGGGACCTTTCTCCCTATCAGCCATTGGCCGAACAGCACCTCCAGGGCCGGAATCACTTCTTCCAGAGTGATGTCTCCCACGACAATCATTCTGGCGTTGTTCGGCTGAAACCACGTTCTGTGAAAATCCACGAGATCCTCCCGCGTCATCGCTTCCGTCGATTGTTCTGTTCCAGACCCCGTTAGCGAGTTGCCATAGGCATGCCCCTTACCGTAAAGAAGACCCGGTAGCACGCGCAACGCCATGGAAACAGGGTGCGACTTCTCCTGCTTAATGCGGGCAAACCGCTGTTTTTTCAGCCGCTCAAAGTCGCTTTCCGGAAAGACGGGATTCAAGATAACATCTGCGTATATGGACAATGACTCGTCCAGCCTGTCCACAAGGGTCGACAGGGAAACAGTACAGATGTCCAGGGTGGAGCTTGTTCTCAGCCGGGAACCAAGCATGGCAAGTTCCTCACTGATCTCAAGGGCCGTGCGGTGTTCCGTCCCTTCATCCAGCATATCCGTGGCCATGCTGGCTGTTCCCGCGAGACCGAACTGATCAGCCGCATATCCTGCGTCCACAACCAGAGCGAAATTGACGATAGGTATGTCGTGGCGCTCCGCCACGATTATTTTCAGACCGTTGGGCAGTGTCCCCTTCCGCAATTCCGGGAATTCCAGCGTGGGAAACTCTCCCGACTCTGGGAAGGCGGATCGGTCAATCTCAGAATCGAGCGTGGCGTAGTCGGGAAATGGGTGAATCTCCAGTATGAAGACGCCGTCGGAAAGCCACCTCCTTGCCGCCTCCTTCAAATCCTTTCCTGTGGCTGCCGCAATGCGCTCGAGCGTTACCTTATAATAATTGGACTTGCCGCCGTACACCTCATTCCTGGCAAGAATGTCAGACTTGCCACCAAAACCCCCGATCCGTTCAATACCACGAATGAAACCCGCCCGGTATTGACTCTTGACGCGTTGCAGCTCTCTGCGTGAGGGGCCCCTTTTGCGAAACGCGGAAATTTCCTCGTCTATCGCCGCTTCTACCGTTTCCAGATCGACTCCTTCCTGGGCCGTCGCAACCAGATGGAATTGGCCCGCGATTTCCCTTAAGTCAACATAGGATGACACATCTGTCGCAATCTGATCTTCGTACACGAGCCTTCTGTAGAGTCGCGAGGTCTTGCCCGCGGTCAGCACATCACTGACAAGATTGAGATAGTCAGCATCGGGGGTGCCCCACTGGGGTATGTTCCACACCTTGTACAATCTGGGCAACGGAACTCTGTCCTGGGCCTGCTGTCGGTGCGTCCCGGTCATTTGGGGAATCCACACCTCCTGTTTTGAGATAGGCGGGCCTGCTGGAATATCCCCAAAATATGCTTCCACTTTCGCTTTTGCCGACGCGGGATCAATGTCCCCTGCGACAGCAATGACCGCGTTGGCAGCCCCGTAGTAGGCCTTGAACCATTCATGAACATCCTCGAGCGAAGCGGCATCAAGATCTTCCATGGATCCGATCACCGTCCACGAGTACGGGTGGCCCTCAGGAAAGGTGTTCTTCGTAATTAACTCATGATTCATACTGTAGGGTTGGTTTTCATACTGTCTCTTCTCGTTTTGAACAACGCCGCGCTGCTCATCAAGCTTTGCCTGATCAATGGCGCCCAGAAGGTGTCCCATCCGGTCTGACTCCATCCATAGGACCAGATCGACCGCATTGCTGGGCACATTCTGAAAGTAGTTAGTTCGGTCTTCATTTGTCGTCCCGTTCAAGTCGGTTGACCCCACTTGTTCCAGCGGAATAAAATAATCGTCATCAAAACTTTCAGAGCCGTTGAACATGAGGTGCTCGAAGAGATGAGCGAAGCCGGTTCTTCCTGGTTTTTCATTCTTCGACCCCACATGATACCAGACGTTCACTGCAACGATGGGGGCTTTATGATCCTCATGAACGATAAGTGTAAGACCGTTGTCCAGAACGTATTTTTCAAACGGTATCTCAATCGGGTTCTCTTGGGCTTTGCTGAAACCCGCGACAAACAGGAAAATCAACAATATCACCATCTGTTTTCTCATAATTTCCTCCTTTTGTCCTAACCTGGACACCCTGATTCTCAAATGGCAATCCCCCTGGTCTCTGCCAAAATGATTACGGTTGGGCGGGTGCCCGGATCGAAAGCACCTGTGCCGGAGGGCTCTACTTGATGATTTGTGCAATGGATTTGAACGTCTCCCCCCGAGCGATGCGCTGAAGTTCAAAGAGCGCCATTTCCACCGAAGTCAGGTTTGCTCCCAGATCATGCACCTTCTGAAGGGCAAGACGGTAATTTAACTCGTGTCGCGACATAACGGCATCGCTCACCAGATGGACCTCGAAGCCCTTCTCCAACAGATCCACCGCTGTCTGGTAGACACAGACATGTGCCTCGATTCCACAAAGAAGTATTTGCTTTCTGGCCTGTGACTCAATTGTACTCTCGATTTCTTTATCCCCACAACAGCTGAAAGCTGTTTTCTCCAGCGGCTTTCGCCCTTCGAGCGCCTCCCTAACGCTCCTGATGGTTCGTCCCAATCCCTTAGGATACTGCTCCGTCCAGATAACAGGCATATGAAACACTTTGGCCCCCGCAATAAGGCGAACGATGTTTCTTTCTGTTTCAACCTGTTCATGCATTGTCGCAAAAATCTTCTGTTGTACATCGATGACCATGAGCACGGAATTTTCCACGATCAATCCCATATCAACCCTTCAGATCTCAAGTTTCCGCAGAATCTCCTCCCCGCATAATGTACCGGCCTCACACTTTCGAACACGTCCGTTACAACCGTGCTATTGTCTACGATAACAGTAGTGCGAATGATCCCCTCGTATTCCCTGTCGTAAAGCTTTTTCATGCCCCAGGCTCCCGACTGCTTCCTGATTGGTCGCTTCTCCTACATCGCTCACCAGGGGGTAACTCACGCGCCGGGCCGTGGCGAATTCTTACTGTTTGGGAACTTCTCTTCCGACACGCCGAATAGCTGTACACCCGCTTGGCAGAACCGTTCTATGTTGGCCTGGAGGCCAGTAACCTTATTCTATTCGCCCGGGGGCGCATTCGCCTCGGCAAAAGGTAAGATGACAGCGGATTCCATTCCGGGTAACAGCTGCTCATCCCCGTCCTGGTCAACCAGTTTCGCCGGATCGGCTCTTTCGGCCAACCTTGATTATCGTGCTCCCTAATACTTCCTCAGAACACCCACGACAATCCCTTGAACCCGAACGCGGTCTCCAGCCACAACCATACTGTCTAGGTTCTCATTTGCCGGGCGCAGTTCGATTTCACCATTTCTCTTGAAAAACTTCTTTATGGTGACCTCGCCGCCGTCTATGAGCGCCACTACCGTTTCCCCGTTATGGGCTTCAACTCTTTCCTGCACAACCACGAAATCTCCATCCGCGATCTGTTCTTCGATCATCGAATTGCCCACCACACGCAATACGTAGTGTCGACCCGTCCTGAGAAACTCAGATGGCACCTTCACGTTCTCATGAGACTCTATCGCCTCAATGGGTCTTCCGGCTGCAACCAGGCCCAGGATCGGTAAACTGCTCTCCTCCTTCTCCGGACGCTCAATTTCTATCGCCCGGGTTCGGTTCCACTCGTGCCTGATCAGCCGTTTCTCTTGTAACGCCTTAATATGTTTGTAAACTGTACCCTTCGAACTGAATCCGAAAGCATGGCCAATTTCGTCGAACGTGGGTGAATAGCCGTGTTCGGCGAGGTACCCCTTCAGATAATCTAGTACTTCCTTCTGTCTTTTGGTAACGAACATGGAAACAAATGGCGTATATAAGTTAGTCTGCAGATATTGAAATTAAAACAGAAAACCACCACAACCGTTGCCTCTCGGTGGGTGAGCGGTGGTCGCCGATCTTTAGGCGGCAAGTTTCATTTGGATGGTTTCCATTCGCCCCTTGAACTCCCGATCCGCCTTCATCTTCATCCGAACCGTTCTGCACGCATGAATGACCGTGGTGTGGTCCCTTCCGCCGAAGTGCAGTCCGATGTTTTCCAGCGAAGCTCCCACCATTTCGCGACACAGATACATGGCCATTTGTCTCGCGTGCGCCACTTCCATCTTTCTCCCTTTCCCGATCAATTTGTTTTCCGGGATAGCCGTCAAAGAGCTAACCCTTCGAATTACGTCATCAATGGTTATGCCCGATTCAGCCGACTTGCCCAGGGTCTCCCGTAGTGCCCGCTTCGCCAGGTCGAGCGTAATGTCGGCGTGCGACAACGATGAGTAAGCGAGAAGCTTGATGAGGGCCCCCTCGAGTTCCCTGATGTTGCTTCGGATGTTCGTGGCAATAAATTCCGTGATTTCATAGGGGATATCCAGCCCGTCCTCCTCAGATTTCCTCTGCAAGATCGCTATGCGTGTCTCCAGGTTTGGCGCCTGAATGTCAACGATCAATCCAGACTGGAATCGCGACACCAGTCTGTCTTTCAAACCGTAGAGCTCCCGGGGATGCCGGTCCGTGGTAAGGACAATCTGCTTTCCCTGTTGATACAACTCATTGAACGTGTGGAAAAACTGTTCCTGGGTCTGTTCCTTTTTTTGAAGGAACTGTATATCGTCCACGAGGAGGAGACCCGCCCCGCGGTACCGGCTTGAAAAGTCCGACGTTTTGTTGTTCTGAATAGCAGAGATAAAATCGAGCGTAAATTTTTCGCTCGTCGTATAATGAACGCCCGCTCTCACATTCGTCCCCAAGACCGCGTTTCCGATTGCTTGCAAAAGGTGTGTCTTTCCCAGGCCCACACCACCGTAGATAAGCAATGGATTGAAGGACGTCTGCCCCGGACCGTCTGCCACTGAGACGGCCCCAGCCTTCGCCAGTTGATTATTAGGCCCCTCCACAAAACTGTCGAAAGTGTACCGCTTGTTGAGTTTACTGCCCCGATCGTAATACCGGGGCCGGACGCCGTCCATGTCCACGCCCTCGCTGACCCCCGTTTCTTCCCCTACTCCCCGGACATCTCCCACAACCACGCTGTACTTCAGATCACATTCTGAACCTGACACTTCCCTGATTTTATCCAAAATTAGGGACCGGTAGTGGGTGTCGATCCACTCGTAGTAGAACCGACTCGGCACCTCCAGCGTTAATGTCCCATCATCGATGACCATTCCTCGAATCGGGTCAAACCATGTCGCGTATGTCTGACCGCTAACTACAGGCTTTATTTTCTCGCTTACCTGTTGCCAGAGGTCAGTTGCTGATACCATCTATAGTTATCCACAAATTATTAACACATGGAAGTTCCTTCAATTTATGTCCTACACCCTTCGAAAGGCAAACAGAAATAGTTCACCAGAGCGAAAATTTCTCCCTTTTCCATCTCCACCGTCCATCTCCAGCATTGTCGTTGAATTGATTTCTGTTCTGTCTTAACTTAAGAGTCTAATTTCTGGACGAACCATGAAAAGAACGTATCAGCCCAGCAACCGGAAACGCAAGAATAAACACGGATACAGAGCGCGGAAGGCTTCCGCCGCAGGCAGAAGAATCCTGAGGCGACGTCGCCGAAAGGGCCGCAAACGGCTTTCCGCATAACAGACCTCCTTTCTTTACACCCCTGTAGTGCGCCCTCACACTGTGATGTTTCCTGAAAAGAGGTTGTTTTCCCTTCCTATGAGGCGAATTTCCCACGGCCCGTCCCGGAACTTGTCCACACGAAAACTGGTTTCACTCACAGCCCTCGGTTTGATCAGGCTTTACACGCTTCTCGTTTCCCCCTTTTTCCCTCCCGCATGCCGGTTCCGGCCCACCTGTTCAGAGTACGCAGCCGAAGCATTCAAGAAGCATTCTCTGTCTGACGCCGGCCGGCTCACGATTAAGCGGATACTCAGATGCCATCCGTGGTCTCGCGGGGGCCTGGATCCCGTTCCATAGATCCCATGGACAAACGAACCGTTCTCGCATTTTTTCTTATCGCTCTCATCCTTCTGCTCATGCGGCCCTATTACCGGATGGTGGGCCTCGCTGAGCCTGAGCCGGAACCTTCAACTTCTCCCGATACCACAGTCGCGCTCTCTGCTAGCAAACGGCAACAAGCGCCCACCAGTGAGTTGCTGCCCCCTCCCGAAACGCCCCGAAAGGGAGAATTATTTCATGTCAAGAATGATCTCTTCACCGCCACGGTCTCCTCGCAAGGGGGCGGCACTCTCGCCTCGTATGCCCTGAACGACTATCGCACCCACGACGGTCAACCCGTAGACCTCATTCGTTCTGATTTCCCGGCCAACAACCTCCTCATGCGCTTTGATGATGTCACCGGCAGAACCGTGTCCCTTTCCCACCCCTTTTCCCTTGTAGAATACTACGTTCCAGGAGACACGCTTACCGTGGGCCCCAACGGCCTAACACTCACGTTTCAGAGCCACGTGTCTGGAGGGACGGTTTCCAAAAGCCTCTCATTTCAGCAACACGATTATCTTGTTCTCGTCTCCATGGACTTGTCCGCCATCAGCAACCAGGCCGTGTCCCAGGAAAAATTCACACTTAACTGGGACCACGGACTTCCCATCACAGAACAAGACGCTAGCGCGTCCGCCCGCGAATTCGCCGGTCACCTCTACCAGGGCAAAACTCATGACAAAGTCAGTCACAACAAGCCAAAGAAATCCCCCGTTGCCGGTCCGGGGGAAACCGCCTGGACCGCCCTCCGCTCCAAATACTTCATCGCTGCCTTTATTCCCGTGACCGACAGCAATTCCGGCCGGATCGCCACACACCCCTACAACCCCTCCAAATACGCGACCGCCTCCGCTCCGCAATACGCCATGAATGTCGGCTTTCGTTCTGACGCGCCCGCCCAGTGCTTGCTCTACCTGGGCCCTCTCAAATACGCTCAAATCAAGTCGCTCGGTGTCGAGCTGGAGAAAAGCATGAGTCTGGGTCTCCCTGTCATCCGTCCCATCAGCCGGGGCGTTTTACTACTCCTTACGGCCATGCACAAAGTGGTGCCTAACTATGGTGTGCTACTCATTGTTTTTTCCGTGCTTGTAAAAATTGTCGTTTATCCGCTTACCAAGAAAAGCTATCAGTCAACCAAGGAGATGCAGGCCGTTCAGCCCCTCATCGCGGAGATGAGGGAAAAATACAAGGGGGACCCCCAGCGCCTCAACAAAGCAACCATGAGGCTGTACAAGGAGCACGGTGTCAATCCCCTTGGAGGCTGTCTTCCCATGCTTCTGCAGATGCCTCTGCTGTTCGCCCTGTTCGTGGTTTTCCGTTCCACCATTGAATTAAGACAGGCCCCATTTCTCTGGTGGATCGATGATCTCTCCTCACCCGATGCTCTCATCCCTCTCCCCTTCACCCTGCCCCTTTACGGTGACCAGATCAGTGTGCTGCCCGTTCTCATGGGTGTCTCTATGTTCATTCAACAGAGAATGATGGGCACTCAGACGTCGGGTCAGCAAAAATTCATGAGTTATTTCATGACTGGCTTCTTTCTCCTAATCTTCAATCAGTTCCCTTCGGGCCTTAACCTCTACTACACCCTTTTCAATGTTTTGACCATCCTTCAACAGAAGTATTTCGTCACTCCCTCCCCCGCTCCCGTCCCGAAGAAAGCCAAACGATAAAACGCCCCCGTGGTTTGCTCTTCCCAAAACACCATCGTGGCCCTTGCCACACCCCTCGGCATAAGCGGCCTCGCCGTTATCCGGATAAGTGGCCAGAAGTCTCTGAATGTCGCTCATCAAATGGCCGGATTACCCAAGGAACGCTTCCAACCACGCTATTCCCTTTTCTGCTCTCTCCGCAACAGAGACGGACAGGAGATTGACCACGGTCTGATCACTTTCTTCAAGGGCCCTCAATCCTATACTGGAGAAGACGTTGTGGAAATTTCCTGCCATGGCGGAACCGTGATTCCCCAGCGCATTGTTGAAACATGTCTTCAGTTTGGATGCCATCCAGCTGGGCCGGGGGAATTCACCCGACGGGCCTTTCTTAACGGGAAAATGGATCTTTCCCAGGCGGAGGCTGTGTCAGACGTCATCGCGGCCAAAACTGCCCTGGGCCAGAAGGTGAGTTATCGCATTTTGAGTGGGAAGTTTTCATCCCTCATCCACGCTCTCAAGGAAGAACTGCTTCATGGCGTTGTCCTTGTGGAGGGGGAGTTGGATTTTGCAGCCGACGAGGTCCCCCCATCAACTCAGAAGGATAAGGAACGTGTTCTTTCGTCTGTCATTGAAACGGGAAAGGCCCTTCTGGAGACCTACCAGACAGGCCGTCTTCTCACCCACGGCGCCATTGTCTCCATCATCGGAAAGCCCAACGTGGGAAAATCAACCCTTTTGAATGCCCTCATCGCAGAAGAGCGCGTCATTGTCTCGGATGCGCCTGGAACCACCCGTGACGCCGTCGAGGTACTCTACCAGATCCAAGGTTTTCCCATCAGTTTCATCGATACGGCGGGGCTCGGGCGGTCCCACAATCCTGCCGAAAAGCGGGGCATTGAGTTCTCACGAGAATATATCAGAAAATCGGATCTCGTCCTCTGGGTATTCGATAGTTCAGACCACAACGAGAGCTGGTCCCGTGCTGTAAAGCACCCCTTTTTCGAGGCCCCTTTCCTCACGGTACTCAACAAGGCCGATCTCCTGGAAGGTATCTTTCCCGCCAGTGGCCCTGACGGGGGTGACGCTACTCCCCTCTTTGTCTCGGCCCTCAAGGGTCAGGGCCTGGACCAGCTCACCCAACGCATTTTCCGAACTCTCGTCTCATCAGACCCGAGTGATGAGGAAGTCCTTCTCACAAACGCTCGTCACAAGGAAGCACTCGAAGCTTGTATGGATTGTGTGGCTTCGGCGAACGCACGTCTTGCAGAGGGTCGCGAAGCAGAAATCGTCGCCTTCGAGCTGCGTGAAGCCTTATCTCATCTGGACAGGATTCTAGGGGTTACCACTGCCCAGGATATTCTCGATAATATCTTTTCCACTTTCTGTGTGGGGAAGTAATGTTTCACGTGAAACACCTCCGTAGCTCATGAAGGCTTACGACGTCGTCGTTGTCGGGGGAGGCCACGCGGGCGTTGAAGCCGCCCTGGCGGCCGCCCGAATGGGGTGCACCGTCGCCCTCGCCAGCATCGACACGAAGGCCATCGCACGCATGTCATGTAATCCTGCCATCGGAGGGCTCGCCAAGGGCCACCTTGTTCGTGAGATTGACGCTCTTGGAGGAGAAATGGGTCTTGCAGCCGACACCACCGGCATTCAGTTCAAGATGCTCAACACCTCAAAAGGACGGGCCGTACAGTCTCCAAGGGCCCAGATCGATAAGAAGTGCTATGAAGCCTATATGCAACGGGTGGTCTCAGGGCAACCTAACCTCTCCATCATCGAAGCAGAGGCGACACGTGTTTCCGTTGAAGGAAGCCACATACGAGGTCTCATCTTCAATGGCTCCGCCAAGGTAGAGGCGGGCGCCGTTGTGCTTACGTGCGGGACCTTCCTCAACGGGCTAATCCACATCGGCCACCGCAAAATCAGGGCCGGTCGCATGGGCGAGGAAGCCTCCAATGGAATTACGGAATCCCTTGTATCGCTCGGCTTCAGATCGGAACGTCTGAAAACGGGAACTCCCCCCAGGCTCAAGAAATCGTCCATTGATTTCGCTTCCCTCCGCGAACTTCGCGGAGACAGGCCACCGCGCCCTTTCTCATTCAGAACACGATTGTTCTCACCTCCCGACATTCCGTGTCACATAACCCAAACCAATGAAAAGACCCATGACATCATTCGAGCTAATCTTTCGCAATCACCTATCTACTCCGGTGAGATCGTAGGGGTGGGACCCCGGTATTGCCCGTCCATCGAAGACAAGGTGGTCAGGTTCTCTGGAAAGTCATCTCACCAGCTGTTCCTCGAGCCCGAATGGACAGGGGCCTCCCAGATTTACGCCAACGGCTTTTCCACCAGTCTCCCCGAAGAGGTTCAGTTGACCGCTCTCCGCACGGTGCAAGGACTGGAGAATGTCACTTTCCTCCGTCCCGGCTACGCGATTGAATATGACTTTTTCCCCCCCTCCCAGTTGACCGCAAGCCTCGAGACCAAAGACGTTTCCGGCCTCTTCCTCGCGGGCCAAATCAATGGGACTTCCGGCTATGAAGAAGCCGCCGCCCAGGGGCTTCTCGCGGGTATGAACGCCGCCCTCAGCGTAACGGACAGGCCCCCCATCACGCTCACAAGAAGCCAAGCATATGTGGGCGTACTCATAGATGACCTTATCACGAAGGACACGGCCGAGCCTTACCGGATGTTCACGGCCCGTGCCGAACACCGCCTCCTCTTGAGGCACACTAATGCGGACCGCCGCTTGTCTCCCATCGGCTTCTCCGCCGGTCTTCTACACCACGAAGCTTACTCACTCACGTCCAAGAAACTGTCGGTGGTCGATTCGATTGTTGCCCAATTGTGGCGTTCTCACCATACCCACAAGGAGTTAAATTCACTCCTGAAGGGTCACCTCCACCAGGCATTGTCCTCCGCCTCTTACCTCGGATCCCTCCTCAAACGACCCGATGTCTCAGTCACGCTTCTCATGTCTGTCGGCCTCTTTTCTCCACGCTCCGTGCGTCCCCTCCCCCCTTCTGTCGCCCGAGATGTTCTGGATGAAGCCGAAACCATTATCAAGTATGACGGTTATATCAAGCGTCAGAACCGGATGATCCATCGATTAGCAGAAAACGAGACCAAGACCATTCCTTCGTCATTTGACTATTCCTCCTGCACCTCCCTCAGTTCTGAAGCCCGCGAAAAACTCTCAGCAGTGCGTCCTGAAACAGTGGGTCAGGCGTCTCGTATCTCCGGCGTCTCCCCCTCAGATGTTGCAGTTCTTGCCGTTATGCTGGCGGCCTAATGACCCCTGTTTCACGTGAAACAACCCCGCTAAAAGAGGTCTCCCCGTTCATCCGCCACCTCGCCTGGTCGAGTGCGGTGAGGCGGTGGCTCTCCACATACCGCGTTGCCTCTGGACCACCTGCTCCTCTCCGCAGTGTTCACGATTCCCTTCTCTCTTTTCTCCTCATCCTCCTTTCAAGACACGTCCCAAAGCCGCTCCTTTGTCTCACCCCTGCCCCTAACATGGCAGACATTCTTTTCCAACACCTGTCCTACTTGCTCCCTGGACAGATTGGCCGCATCACCCACGACGCACCCACCGCCCCGACCCAGCCGCCCCAAACGATCTCCCTCCATGATGACCAGGCCCTGAATCTCTTCCTCTCCAAGACATTTCTCGTCCTCATTATGCCCGCGCACCTTCTTGAATGGGTCGCTCCCGTGTACGACACTTCCTCTCCTTCCTCCATCGACCTTCACGTGGGTAAGCCTCTTAAACTCCAGAACCTTCAACAAACTCTTGCCTCCTGGCGTTACGAACGTGTGACCACTGTTACCCTTCCTGCAACCTTCGCGAGGCGCGGCGGGATTGTTGACGTTTTTCCGCTCGGCCTCCGCTCCCCTGTCCGGGTGGAACTCCTTGGAAATGAAATCGAATCCTTGAGACCTTTCGACCCCGTGTCCCAGCGAATGCAACCCGGCGCATCCATCGATCAGCTAAGACTCTCCACACCCTGGCGCATCAGGCCCGGCCGTGCGCCCCGGCCTGGCTCCCCACCTTTCCCTCCCCCCCATGTCCTCCCTCTGCACATCACCGACACGGGCCCTCCCCATCTAGTCAACCTGACGCCCCATCCGCCTGGAGAGCACGGCCCCGCCTCCCCGATTGATCTTCGCTGCATGGCGCGAGGTCCCTTCTATGAAAACCGCCCAGTCCTCCTTGCCCTAATCGACCAACTCACTAAAAAACAGGAGGTTACATTCTTTCTCTTTCATGATCATCACCATGGCGGGAAGGCCGCGTCCGATCCAAGTCTTCACGACTTTCATAAGTTGCCGTCTCCTGTCCAGGCGTCCTTCTCGAGCGAGCCGCTGGGGCTGTTCTGCCTCTCTCTTTCCCACATCTACAGGCTTCCCAAGCCCGTGCCTCCTCCCGTTCAACCGCCGTATGTTCAAGCCCAGCAGACTCCCACACCAGTGCTTTCTGGGGATTTCGTCTGGGGAGGTCCTTTGGTTCATGAAGATTTCGGAATAGGCCTCTACCGTGGTCTTACCACCGTGGGAGCCCCGGGAGCCAAACAGGAGTGTGTCTCCATTTTGTATAAAGGCGGCGACCTGGTGCATGTCCCTTTCCACCGTTTAGGCCGGGTTCACCCCTACGTAGGCTCCTCCACCAAGCCTCCTCCGCTGTCAAGTCTTGCTTCCACCAAATGGCAGCGCTTTAAGCAGCAGACCCGCCGCTCTGCCGAAAAAGTCGTGGATGAATTCATCAACCTGTACGCCCTGCGACACAAGTCAAAAGGGTACTCCTTCTCTCAAGACGCAGAGCTCCACGCCGAACTGAAACAGTCTTTCCCTTACACTGAAACTGGGGATCAGATAAGGGCGTACGCGAATGTCTGCGAGGACATGGAAGCTTCAAAGCCTATGGACCGTCTCATTTGTGGCGATGTGGGCTTTGGAAAAACAGAAGTTGCCCTGCGGGCAGCGCTCAAGGCAGCCTATGATAACAAGCAGGTGGCTGTGCTCACGCCAACCACGATACTCGCGAATCAGCATTACATCACCTTCACGGCCAGGCTCGACCCTCTTGGCGTGCGGGTTGCGTTTCTATCCAGATTCACTCCCCCCGCGCAAGCCAGGGAAACCGTTCGTCACCTTGGGCTCGGCCAAGTGGATGTGCTGGTTGGCACACACCGGCTACTCTCCCCCGATATAGAGTTTGCCGACCTCGGTCTGGTCATTGTTGATGAAGAACATCGATTCGGTGCTCGACAAAAAGAGAAGCTTAAGACGCTCCGCACGGAAGTTGATGTTCTTACCATGACCGCCACACCGATACCTAGGACACTTCAGTTTTCACTTCTCGGAATACGCGACGTCTCCAGCATCATGACACCCCCCAGAGAGCGGCTACCAATCGTGACAAAACTCGTGACATTCAGCGAGGACACTGTCCAGAGGGGCGTGATGGCTGAAATCCAGCGGGGCGGACAGGTCTTTTTTGTCAACGATAATGTTAAAACGATTGATGATCTACGCACCCGACTGGAAAGGCTGCTTCCCTCTTTGTCTCTGGGTGTCGCCCATGGTCAACTACCCGGCCGTCAACTGGAAAAAACTATGGTGGGCTTCCTGGGCCGAAAACTGGATGTCCTAATCTGCACCACGATCATAGAATCGGGCATCGACCTGCCCAATGTGAATACAATCTTTGTCAACAATGCTCATCGGTTTGGCCTTTCTCAAATTCACCAGATTCGCGGTCGTGTGGGCAGAAGTGACAAGCAGGCGTTCTGCTATCTTCTTATCCCTCATGACCGGAAATTAACGGCCGCGGCCCTAGATCGCCTCAGAACCATAGAATATCACTCTTCCCTCGGGTCCGGTTATGCCCTCGCCCTCAAAGACCTGGAAATGCGCGGTGCGGGAAACCTCTTCGGCGTTGAACAGTCTGGCCACATTTCATCTGTCGGGTTTTACCTTTTCTGCAAAATCGTTGAGGAGGCCGCAAACCAACGGTTGCAAAAAGATTCTCCTGAACTGGTGCCCCCGACTGCTGACGTCTCATTCAGCGGCAGTGCCATGATTCCTACTTCTTATGTCAGCGAAGTGGGAGACCGGCTCCACTTCTATCGTCGCCTCTCCAGTGCCAAGAACCGAGAAGAGTTAGCAGACGTAGCCGAGGAAATGAAAGACCGCTATGGTCCCTATCCTCCCCCCACAGACAACCTTCTCACTGTTGCTGCGCTCCAGCTTAAAGCGAAAGAAAGATCTGTGACGAGGCTCACCATTTCGCGGCAAGGGATACGGGCCCATTTGGCCCCGTGGGAAGAGCGCAAAGCCCTCCTTGCCTACGTGGAAAATGTGCGGACTCGCTTTGATGCTCTCGGGTGTCCTTTAGAATTCACGCACGATTCAAAAGGTGGCCTGGAGATTATCATTTCAAAAGATTCCAAGGATCCTGCCCATGGACTTAAACTCGCCCAATACCTTTTTGAATCGAGTCCCGACTACTCTAACTTTCGTTGAATGACATATTTCACCTGTTCTCAATTTACATAATCGTGCCTCGTACCACCGGAAGAGTTCTCCCCTGCCTCGTCCTTGGCTCCTTCCTTGCCATCACCGCCTGTGAGAAAAACCCTGAAGAACTGGACTACGTTGCCAGGATTGGCGAGACGCTCTTTACGGAGGCTGATCTTCAAAAAGCCCTCCCCCCCAAATCCTCAAGCCTCGGCCGGGCATCCCTTGTGGAAGACGCAATTCATCAGTGGGCCGAACGGGAACTCCTGTTCCGCGAAGCCGTTCACAAAGGCCTGGACCAGGACATGGATCTTGAGAGGCGTATTGATAATTATCGGAAATCTCTGTACGGAAGCACTTTTCTCGATATCTACCTTTCAGACAGGGTCCTTGTTTCAACGGATGAAGTGAGAGAGCACTATACAAAGAACCGTGACGCGTTCCGCAGAGCTGTTCCTGAAGCCCAGGTTTCTCATTTCCTGCTCCCCACAGAGGATGAAGCTGCGGACGTAAAGAAACGTCTTCTTTCCTACGATGGCGAGGTGCGACAGAATCTCCTCGCGTCACACCGTGTCGATATCAAGACTGTCAGAAAAGGGCAGCTTGTTCCCGAGCTGGATCGACAGCTTTTTGGCTCCCGGCAGCCGCGCGGCGTTTTGGGGCCTGTCCGAACTGCCTATGGGTTCCACGTTCTGGAGGTCCTGGATCTATATCCGGAAGGAACTTACCGCGGTCTTGATGAGGTTTATGACGAAATCTCCCAGCGACTCTTCCGCCTTAAATCCCGGCTCCTCCATTTGCACCTTATGGACAGTTTGAAGGCGGCCTATTCACTCGACATAAATCGAGACTACATCGCCCATGACTGACACCGAGACCACCCGTTCCAAACGAACGCGTCTAGCCGTTCTTTTCCTTTTTGTCTCCAGTTCTTTCCTCTGCGGCCAGGAAACAATCGATGGGATTGCGGCAATCGTCGGAGACAATATCGTTCTAAAAAGCGAATTGGCGGAGCTCGTCTTCAGGTCCGCGCTGGAACTTAAACTGGACCCTCAGCGCGATACTGATCGTTTGAGTAAACTCCAAAAACAGGTTCTTGAGTCCATGATTGACCAGAAGCTTATGCTCGAAATGGCGGAAATCGAGACCGTTGAGGTTAACGATCGTGAGGTTGATGCGGCGCTGGACCAGTACCTTGAATCTCTCGTCGCCCAATACGGATCGGAAGCGCGCGTGGCTGAACTTATGGGAAAGTCCGTCACTGAAATGCGCAGAGAACTCTGGCCGGACATGCATGATCAACTCATCTCCCAGCGGTTTCAGGAAGAATTGCTCAGTGATGTTGCCGTCACCCGGAATGAGGTTGTGACTTTCTATGACGAATACAGAGACAGCCTTCAAGCTCTCCCCACTCTCTACGACATAAGCCACATTCTATTCGGCTTCGCCCCGGGGGAAGAAAGCCGACAGGCTGCATACGATTACATTCGCTCCATACGGAGACGGGTCCTCACGGGGGAAGATTTCGCCGCGCTCGCCCGCGAGTATTCCCAGGATCCCGGCTCCTCACCGCACGGCGGAGAACTAGGGCTCGTCAGCCGGGGAACTCTTGTTCCCGAATTTGAAGAGCTGGCCTTCTCTCTGGAACCCGATGAAACAAGCGCCATTATTAAGACAGGCTTTGGATACCACATCGTGCAGCTCGTGAACAAGGTTGGCGAGAAAATCAACGTCCGCCACATCCTGATTTCCCCTCAGATGTCTGATGCGGACGAGGATAGTGTCTACAGTGCCGCTCTGTCGATCCGGGACAGCATAGTTTCGGGGAATGATTTTTCCACCTTTGCCCAGCGCTACTCCGCTCACGAACTCTCCAGACTGCAGGGCGGAAACCTTGGTTGGGTAAGCCCTTCCACCCTTCCCGTTCCCGAAATGGCCGAGGCTCTTCCCATCCTAACCGTTGGCGATATTTCAGTCCCTATCCGTTCTAACGATGGCTATCACCTTTTGCTTCTCCAGGGTATTAAGGTGGGCGGTTTTCCCGCTTTGTCATCCCATTGGTCTGAAATAGAGACCCTCGCCCTGGCGAAAAAAAAATCCGACTTCTTTTCAGATTGGATAGAAAAAGCTTCAAGTTCTCTTTACATCAAGACGTTCATCCAATAAACCTTCCTCACTCTTCACCCTTCATGTGCCAGCCTCCAGTCCGCAGCATCCTCTGGACACCCCGGGGCGCTGCCACCGCCAGTGAAAATCTTAGACGTTAGACGCTTCACGCACCACGTTTGACATATCCCTGTCCATATTACCCCTACAATCGTTACTCTTTACGCGTTACCTTATATTATATATAACTTGTTGTTTGACATATTATCCACATAAAGTAACAAATCATTATACCGTCTCTTCCTCCCCAAATATCTTATTATTGGTCTTTTGCAGGACCTTCGAAGTTGGTTTATCCACACCCCTTATTATTACTACAATATTGTTTCTAAATATCCTTTATTTATTGTATGAAGAGGAAAAAATTGTTGTGAGTAACTCTATTTATAATTAACATCAATGTCTAGCCTGCGAACCTTGATTTAGTAAAAATTTCAGAGTGTAAGGACAACGATCGATGAAAATTTCCCTTTCCAAGGATGCGCTCCAACAAGCACTACAAAATCTGGCGAAAGCAATGCCGGGAAGATCAACAGTTCCGATCTTGAACAGTGTATTGTTCGAGGCTGAGGAGAACGCCCTTGTGCTTCGGGCAACGGATCTGGAGATCACAATGGTCATACGCCTGAACGTCAATATACGGGAGACGGGAAGCGTTGCGATTCCCCACAGGGTGCTTATGGAGACAACAAACGCGATGCCGGAGACGGACTTGAGCATTGAAGCCGATGAGAAATGGAGAGTAACTATTGACACGGATTTCGGCAGCTACGATATTTCGGGTTCGGACGGGGATGAATTTCCAGCGATCCCCGAAGTGGACGACAAGAAGGAGGTGGTTGTTCCATCTGAAACGCTGGAGAGGCTCATTGGGAAAACGGTATTTGCGTTGAGTTCAGATGAATTGAAGCCAGCATTAATGGGGACACTTTTTGAGTTTCGCGAGGACTCCATCACCGCAGTGGCAACAGATGGACACCGGCTTTCCATATGTTCAAGATCAGACCAGTCATCCGGAGGATACCGGGGTGAAATTATTGTACCAAGGAAGTTCCTGCAACTTGTACTGCAGCACATGCACGAGGAAAAAGAGATTGTCCTGTGGATAGGTGAGAATCACGTGACAGTATCATTTGGCGACATGACAGTCTTTACACGAATCATTGATGAGAGGTACCCGGATTACAGGACCGTGCTGCCTCAAGAGCAGGACAAGATTGTTAAGGCAAACAGAGAGGATCTTCTGGCTGCTGTGAGGCGAGTAGCAATTTTTTCAAATCGCTCTACCAGGCAGATCACCCTCAAGTTTTCGACGGAGGAAAATTCGATCTCCACTGAAGACCCCGAACGGGCCTCGAGTGCAAAGGAAAAGATTGACCTCGAGTACGAAGGTGACGAACTGCTCATAGGATACAACGCAGCATATCTCGGTGATCTGCTGTCCCATCTGGACACCGACAAAGTCATCATGAGGCTTAAGACATCAGTGAGTGCCGGTCTCATTGTTCCAGAAACCCAGGTTGAAAACGAAGAACTGACGATGCTCCTTATGCCAATGCGTACGACAGCTCAATAATCGAGTATTTGCACCACCTATTTTACGCGTCCTCCTAATCTTCTTTACTGGCCCAGCAACCTTGTAACGGTTTGCCGTGCTGAACGAAAAAGCCGGAAGCAATCAAATTTGGAAGAACTTAGCAAAGTACTGACCTCCCTGTTGAGAAAGACGGGGATAGAAAGTGCCGTGTTGCAGAACAAAGCGGTGATTCTGTGGAACGACGTTGTGGGTGAACCCATTTCGAAGAACACCATACCGGAGGAGGTTAAGCAGGGGACCCTTATCGTAAGGGTCTCCACGCCGGTCTGGAGGAATGAACTCATTTTCAAGAAACAGGAGATCATAGAGAAACTGAACAGAGCTCTCGGACGGAAAATCATCAAGGATATTAAGCTCATATGAACGCGAAAGGGAAAGTTGTAGCAAACAGGGACGTGCAGGACTACGGCGCCGAAAAAATCACAGTTTTGAAGGGGCTTAAGGGTGTCCGGAGGCGCCCCGCCATGTATATTGGTGATACGGGAAAAAGAGGTCTCCATCACTTGATTAATGAAGTTGTGGATAACAGCATTGACGAAGCGCTGGTCGGCTTCTGCAGCAAAATTGTGGTGACGCTGAACAAGGATGAGTCCGTGACCGTGGAGGACAACGGCCGGGGCATCCCCGTAGAAATGCACAAACAAGAGAAGATCCCAGCCTTGGAGCTTGTTATGACAGTACTCCATGCGGGCGGCAAGTTTGATAAAGGTACATACAAGGTGTCGGGAGGTCTGCACGGCGTTGGTGTCTCGGTTGTGAATGCCCTGTCGGATCACTTCGAAGCAGAGATTCACAGAGGGGGGAAAATCTACCGGCAGAGATATGAGCGAGGGAAGGCCGTATCAAAGGTGGAGGTGGTGGGGACATCAAAAAAGACGGGAACAAAAATCACATTTCACCCGGACAAAGAAATCTTTGAGTCCATAGAATGGCACAGGGAAGTTATAGCGGACCGGTTGAGGGAGCTCGCGTACCTCAACAACAATCTTGAGATAGTAATTGCAGATGTGCGGGGAGACGAAATCGAGGAGGAGTCGTTCCGGTATGAGGGAGGTCTTGAAGATTTCGTGGTGTTTCTCGATGGGGGCGCCCAGGCCCTTCACAAAGAGATCATTACGGTGAAGCGCGAAGAGGGGCAGGTCCCTATTGATGTGGCACTTCGGTACAATGACGGATACAGTCAGAACATCCTCTCTTTTGTGAACAATATTAATACAGTGGAAGGGGGAACTCATCTGGCGGGATTCCGGTCTGGCCTTACCCGGGCTATGAACACCTATGTCGCGAGGAATAATTTATTGAAAGGGAGCAAGGGAGAAAAAGTAATGCTAACGGGGGAGGACTTTCGTGAGGGATTGACGGCTATTATTTCGGTGAAAGTAGCTGAACCACAGTTTGAAGGTCAGACAAAAACAAAGCTTGGCAACGGAGAGGTAAAAGGGCTCGTTGACTCCAGCGTGTTCGAGGGACTGCAGGAGTTCCTGGAACAGCACCCTGCCGTTGGGAAGAGGATCATAGGGAAGGCCGTCATTGCAGCCGCGAGCAGAATAGCGGCAAGGAAGGCCCGGGAACTGATACGCCGGAAGAGTGGCCTTGAGGGAGGTTCGCTTCCCGGCAAACTCGCAGACTGTTCCAGCAAGGACCCAGCCATCTGTGAATTATATCTGGTGGAGGGGGATTCTGCGGGTGGATCGGCAAAGCAGGCAAGAGACCGGAGATTTCAAGCGATACTGCCACTTCGGGGAAAGGTGATTAATGCAGAAAAGGCGCGTATAGACCGGTTACTGTCAAATAATGAAATTCAGGCCATTGTGACCGCGCTGGGAACGGGTTTTGGAGGGGACTCAGACGATGAGGCCGAGCGCTCCGGCGCAGATTTTGATCTGACAAAGCTCCGTTACTACAAGATCATACTCATGACAGACGCCGATGTGGATGGGAGTCACATCCGAACGTTACTTCTCACGTTTCTTTATCGTCGCATGTCCGAGCTGATCACCAACAGCCATGTCTATATTGCTCAACCACCGCTTTATAGAATATGGCAGGGATCGAAGGAACAGTATGCATATGAAGACGCGGAGAGAGATATCATCATAGAACGGTTCAGAAGGGAGAACAAGACCAAAAAGATCGAAGTTCAACGGTACAAAGGACTGGGAGAAATGAATCCCGATCAGCTCTGGACCACCACAATGGATCCCGACAGACGGACGCTGCTTCAGGTAACCATCGATGATGGGTCTGAGGCGGCAAAGACATTCACTGACCTCATGGGAAGCGATGTTCAGGCCCGCAGGCATTTCATTGAAAGTAACGCCCAGTTTGTCTCCTACCTGGACATCTAACAGACGAGCATAGTATGGATATTGCCCGGGAAAACATCATAGGCCGCGACATTGTTGATGAGATGCGGGAGAGTTATCTCAACTACTCCATGTCCGTCATCGTCGCCAGGGCCCTTCCTGATGTTCGGGATGGCCTCAAACCCGTCCACAGGAGAATTCTGTACGGGATGAATGAGTTGGGACTCCATTGGAACCGTGGATATAAAAAGTGTGCCCGTATCGTGGGCGATGTCCTGGGGAAGTACCACCCACACGGCGATACGTCCGTCTACTTTTCCCTGGTGCGAATGGCGCAGCTTTTTGCCATGCGGTATCCCCTGGTGGACGGTCAGGGAAACTTCGGCTCGGTTGATGGCGACAATGCAGCTGCCATGCGGTACACCGAGGCAAGAATGACTCGCCTGGGAGGAGAAAGCCTCCGTGATCTTGAGAAAGAGACGGTCCGCTGGACTGCCAATTTTGACGAGACCCTTGAAGAGCCAGCTGTTCTTCCCACAGTCATACCCAACTTACTCGTCAACGGGGCTGAGGGAATCGCCGTGGGCATGGCAACCAAAATCCCTCCACACAATCTTACAGAAGTAACGGACGGATTGATTGCCATTATTGAGAATCCCGAGATGACGGTGGACGAAGTAATGGGATATATAAAAGGCCCCGATCTGCCCACAGGCGCCATAATTGAAGGCGTGGAGGGAATCAGGGAGGCCTATGAAACTGGCCGGGGAAAGATCACCATGACGGCCCGGGCCTTCATAGAAACAAACAAACAGGGGAGGTCGAGTATTATTGTAAGTGAGATACCCTATCAGATCAACAAATCAAATCTGCTCGAGAAAATAGCGCAGTTGGTTCGGGCGAAGAAAATTTCCGGCATTTCCGATTTCCGGGATGAATCCGACAAGGAAGGAATCCGGATTGTCATTGAAACAAAGAGGGATGCAATTCCCGAGGTCGTTCTCAATCAACTCTATGTAAACACCCAGCTGAGGGAGACCTTTGGGATAATTCTTCTGGCTCTCGTGGACGGCGTGCCGAAAGTCCTTTCGTTGAAGGAAATGATGCAGCTGTTTATCGATCATCGACATGATGTGGTAACGAGGCGGACAGAATATGATTTGAGACAGGCGGAGGAAAGAGCCCATATTCTGGAGGGCCTCAAAGTTGCCCTCGACAACATCGATGACGTGATCGCTCTTATTCGTGGGAGAAAAGACCCCAAAGATGCTAAGGAAGGCCTGATGGAGAATTTTGACCTGTCTGACAAGCAGGCACAGGCGATCCTTGAGATGAGACTTCAGAGGTTGACAAGCCTGGAAGTGGAGAAAGTGGTTGAGGAATACAAGGAGACAATTAAGCTACTTGCGAAGCTGCGGGGCATTCTGGACAGTAAGGCGCAACGGATGGCGATTATTAAGGAGGAATTGGAGGGGATTCGGGAACTTTACGGCGATGAGCGCCGAACGGAAATCGCACCCGTGGGAACCTCTTTTTCCGTTGAGGACATGATTGCCGAGGAGGACGTGGTCCTTACGATCACGCACAACGGCTATATCAAGCGGACGTCGACGTCGACGTACCGTCGTCAGCGCCGGGGCGGGCGTGGACTCCAGGGAGCCGGCATGAGAGAAGATGATTTCGTTGAGCATCTTTTCATCGCAAACACGCACGACTATCTGCTCTTTTTTACAGACCGGGGGAAGTGTTACTGGCTTAAGGTGCATCAGGTTCCACTGGGAGGCCGGGCGACTCAGGGCCGGGCCATCGTAAACCTTATTGAATGTGAACCAGGGGAAAGGGTGGAAGCCTTCGTATCCGTCAAAGAGTTTGATGAACAACGATTCATCATCATGGCAACGGAAAGGGGCCTTGTCAAGAAAACCAAGCTGTCTGCATACGGACACCCCCGGAAGGGTGGCATCTATGCCATCGACATTCAGGAAGGTGACAAGCTGATTGACGCCAAGATCACGGAGGGGGACAATGACGTGCTCCTCGGAACAAGAGAGGGAAAAGCGATCCGTTTTTCCGAGAGGGATGTGCGGCCCATGGGCAGAAAAACGAGGGGTGTCATCGGCATCCGCCTCGCATCGAAGAAAAACCGTGTGCTGGGAATGGTCGTCGTTCGGAGGGAAGGGACGATTCTGGTTGCCACAAAGAACGGGTATGGGAAGCGCACCGATGTTTTGCAGTACCGGGTTCAGAAGCGAGGCGGTATGGGAATCATGACCATGCGGACAACAGAAAAAGTGGGGAAAATGGTATCGATTATGGAGGTGGTTGAGACGGACGATCTCATGGTCATTACAGATCGGGGCGTCCTCATACGACAGCCGATATCGACCATCAGGACTATCGGACGTGTAACTCAAGGGGTGAAATTGATACGCCTGGATAAAAATGATAAGATTTCCACGGTGACGCGCGTGGTTCGTGAGGAACAGGAGGAAGAAGAAGGAGAGACGGTTAATAATGGGGAAAACAAGGAAGAGCCGTCCTCTACCGGTGCAGTAGAAAATAACGCGTGATCAGTCCCGCCGCCCTTCAATCGGTTGCGCAGAGGATCGCCAAGGCCCGATCCCACGCCGGCCGGGGAAACGAACCCCCCATAGAAATTGTGGCCGTTACCAAAGCATTCCCCCCCCAGGTCATTCTAAGCGCGTACGAAGCAGGTATCAAATCCATTGGGGAAAATCGCGTGCAGGAGGCCGAGGCCAAGTTCAAACAGATCCCCCCCCTTCCTGGAATGAAACGAAGACTCATCGGACACCTCCAGTCTAATAAAACACGGATGGCCGTGAGGATATTCGATGCTATTGACTCACTGGATTCCGTGAAACTCGCACGAAAAGTGGCCAGATGTTCTGAAGAAGAAGACAAGGAAATGGCCGCCCTTATTCAGGTTAATACTGGAGAGGATCCGGCCAAATTTGGGTTCCATGCCCACGAGACGGAGGAGATGCTTGAAGTGATGGCTATGGAGGGACTTCGCGTCGATGGTTTAATGACCATTGGGACGTTAACCGAAGATGAGTCGGAGATTAGAAGAACCTTCCGCGGGCTCTGGAAGTTGAAGGAAGACTTAAACGGTCAGGCGCCGAGAGAAAGACAGCTCATTCATCTCTCGATGGGCATGAGCGCGGACTACGAACTGGCGGTGGAAGAAGGGGCGACCATGCTGAGGCTGGGGACAGTGCTCTTTGGACCAAGGCCGGCATAGTACAATGGTTTTCTATCTTCCTCACGGTGCCGAAGCCTACCAGGGGGCATTTCCAGTGACACACAGGGCAGGAAAGCGGCTTGGGTCGCATTCTGTTATGGAGAGTGAAAGGGGAACAGTTATTTCACCGGACGAACTGTCTCCCGAGATCATACAGCCCCAAAACTTCATAGACCTGCAGGAGGCCCGGGATCTTAAACGATTTTGGTTGATAGACCTTGTAACAGGGGCGGACGCGCTGGTGCAGATTATTGACCATCGCAACTTGTCGGGGATTAATCCTCTGGCTGGAAAAACGCCCATTGGATATCGTCCCCGGTTTCCAGATATGGGGCGGATTTATGTCAGGGAAAGCGTGGGACTTCCCCAGCGCGTTGTGAGCACAGTGGGGCCAGAGAGATTCCATGGGGAGGTGAGGGAGAACATGTCGGAAATAACCGCCCACGTGGCCCTATGTGCGGCTTATGCCGGGATGGAGGTCATGGCCATGGGGTGGAACAGGAGTCGGGATCCCCACGGCAAAGTTCTCGCCCAGTTCATATCAAACGTCATAGAGAGAATCGATGCAGTCTGACCTTCTCTTCTTATTTGTACAACCGAGATGAGAGAAGTAGAGTCCATACCGGCATACTTATTGAAGCAGGCGGAACAGCAGCCCGAAGTGGCTGCTGTCCGTTACAGAAAAGAGGGGGAATGGCGTACGGTCACCTGGTCAGACTACGCTACAGAGGTGGAGCAGGCTGGTCGAGCGTTGATAAGTCTTGGACTTGAGCCAATGGGGAAGGTCTGTATTCTTGGATATAACAGGCCGGAATGGGTGATCTTCGATCTGGCCGCCATGATGGCCGGGGGAGTTCCCGCAGGCATCTATGAAACGAGCTCACCCGAGGGGGTTGCGTACATACTTTCCCATTCGGAGGCGACGATCGTGCTGGTTGAGAACACTATTCAGTTGGAAAAGATCCTGGGAGAGAGAAAAAGTCTCCCGAAACTGAGGCAGGTGATCCTCATGAAGGGGGCGACAAGCGACGACCCCATGGTTCTTGGATGGGAAGAGTTTCTCGGGAGAGGAGATAGCGTTCAGCTGAAGGAGCTTGAGGAGCGAGGGGAGAAAATTGAGCCGGGCGACCTTGCGACGCTCATCTATACCTCGGGGACGACAGGCCCGCCCAAGGCGGTTATGCTGTCCCATCGAAATCTAATCTGGACGGCACAGACGGCCATCGACATGTTCGAAATCACCACCGAAGACTCCTCCCTTTCCTATCTACCCCTATCACATATTGCCGAACAAATGTTCACGATTCACGCACCCATGATCGCAGGTTGGAAGGTCGATTTTGCGGAGAGTCAGGAGAAAGCGGCGGAAAACCTGCGTGATGTTCAGCCCACCATCTTCTTCGGTGTACCGCGGGTATGGGAGAAAGTGTTTGCTGCCGTCTATCCCAAGCTCCAGGATGTGGGAGGAGCGAAGAAGGGCCTTCTCAGTTGGGCCCGGTGGGTGGCGAGCAAGGTTCATGGCGTGAGAAACGAAGGAGGAGAAGTGGGATGGGGAACCCGGCTTCAGTTCGGAATTGCCCGCAAGCTCGTCCTCTCGAAGTTGAAATATGCAATGGGCTTGGGGAGAGCCCGTTTTTGTGTGACCGGCGCAGCTCCCATATCGGCGACCGTCCTGGAGTTCTTTGCGAGCGTCGATATTCCCATTCTCGAGGTCTACGGACAATCAGAGGGGAGCGGACCGACATCCTTCAATCGGTGGGGACAGACACGCTACGGTTCTGTGGGTCCACCTCTCCCTGGCACTGAGGTGAAAACGGCGGAAGATGGAGAAATCCTTCTGAAGGGGCCAAATGTTTTTCCAGGATATTTCAAGGACGAGGCTGCGACGGCTGACACACTGGTTAACAGATGGCTCCATTCAGGAGACTTGGGCAAGTTTGACGAAGACGGCTTTCTATGGATCACGGGTCGGAAGAAGGATATCATCGTCACGTCTGGCGGCAAAAACATTGCCCCGGCGTATATTGAAGGATTGCTCCAAGATAGCGACCTTGTTGAACAGGCAATTGTGATCGGCGACGGAAGAAAATATCTTACCGCCTTGATTGTTGTTGATGAGCAGGCCACTGGGGGAGATGAGGGAAAAAAGGCAAGCGGAAACAAAGAAATACTGGATCAGGTCCAGGAAGAGATTGCCCGGGTGAACTCCCGGGTTTCGAGAGTCGAGAATATTCGCAAGTTCCGGATTCTCGGCCGTCCACTCATGCAGGAGAAAGGTGAGCTCACTCCTACGTTGAAAATGGTTCGACACGTGATTGCGGAAAACTGGGTGGCCCTGATCGAGGAAATGTATGAGGAAGACAACTGAACCAAGAAGCCTCCGGAGGCAACCGGAGGCTTTTGTATGAATTACGATTTATTTTAGTTGTCGGCAATCTCAGCTGATCTCAACCTCGATCTCTTTCGCCTTCAGAGGCTTGGAACGGGGCAGGGAAACAGTCAGGACGCCATCTTTATAGTTGGCCTTGATATTTTTTTCCGTTGCCTCGTCAGGCAGGCGAAATGAGCGGGAGAACCGGCCGTAACGCGATTCCCTGTAGCTGTAACGATCGCCGTTTTTTGACTCCTCATCCTTCTTCTCCCCGGAAATGGTCAGCACACCGTCTTTAGCTGCGACATGAAAATCTGACTTCTTCATCCCCGGAGCCTCAACACGCACCTCGTGTTCCTTCTCCTTCTCCACAACATCGAAGGAGGGCAACCAGTCCGCATCATGAAAGCGTGAAGGATGAACGGGCCAGCGAGCGAAGGAATCGAAAAATCGATCCGTCTCATCGGCCCAGGAGTCAATACCGAAGGGCCTTAACAAGCTGCTTCTAGGTGTCCATTTAATCAGGTTCATTTTTCTTTCTCCTTGACTTAATTGGTCTGTTTTCGATCTTCACGCTTTATCATTATGCAACGGGTATGCCAGGTAGCCGATTGTGGCGAAACGTCATCTCCCACAGCCGTACTGTCAGAAATGACCTGAAACAAAGTCACCCATTCTGACCTTTCGACCACATTCTTGGCCACGGAGCACTTTTTTCTTGACTTCTGTTATTATTGGTGGCGAACTTTACTGTTACTGTAGCAACTGGCATGCTGGGCCCAAAAAGGCCACCGCCAACACAACACATAATTAATATTACGTAGGGGTATATGCTCATGACGACGAAGCACACATTTATCCTGGCTGTTATTTTGTTGTTTGGATTCCAGGCCGTTAAAGGGGAACGAGAGGTTACGGGAAAGGTGACCGTGAGGACCACAGGAGAAGCGCTTCCCGGAGCCCAAATTGTCGTGAAAGGATCCCTGATGGGAACAACAACGGATCTGGACGGTGAGTACCGGCTGGATGTTCCCGATGAAGAAGTAACGCTCACCGTGACCTTCATCGGTTACAAATCGGAGGATGTTGTAGTAGGTACCGGTGTGGGAATAACCGACGTTCAGATGGAAGAAGATGTGCTTAAAATGTCTGAGGTGGTTGTGACGGGACTTGCGTCGACGGTCAAAAGAAGGAACCTTGCGAACGCGGTGGCCACCGTGTCCGGAGATGAGTTGATTCCCTCTCCGGTTCAGACTCTTGACGGTGCTCTGAGTGGTAAATTCGCGGGCATCAATGTTCGTCAGAACACGGGTGCGCCAGGGGGAGGAATGAACGTGAACCTTCGGGGTATCTCTACGATTCAGGGGAGTACGCAGCCCATATACGTGGTGGATGGAGTGATCCTAAACAATTTTGCCAATCAATCGGGCGTAGATGTGATAACTAAGGCTACAGGAGCCGGAAGTGCCACGCCCCAGGGACAACCCACGAATCGAATTGGGGATATCAATCCAAACGATATCGAAAGTATTGAGGTCCTCAAAGGAGCTAGTGCGGCAGCTCTCTACGGTTCCAAGGCCTCCAACGGCGTGATCATCATTAACACCAAGAGAGGAAGGGGTGGAAAAACCAAATTCAGCATCTCGCATAAGGTGGGGCAACGTTCTTTGTTGAATAAGATGGGTCACAGAGTCTTTGAAACTTACGCGGAGGCGGAGGATCAATTCGGGGCGGATATTGCTGCCTTGGGACTCAGCAACTCCTCAGATATAAACTCATGGATAGGCAGAGATATTGATTATGAGGAGGAGTTGTATGCCAGCGGCAGCGGAGAACTGTCAGAAACGTTAGTTAGCGCAGCCGGTGGAACGGGGCGTACCCAATTCTACCTTTCTGGACAGCACATGAACGAAAGGGCTACTATTGTCAACACCGGCTTTGAAAGATGGTCGGGTCGTGTGAATATCAGTCACAGGTTTAGCGACAAAGCAAGGGTCAGGTTGAGCACCAACCTCATAAGGACGGATTCAGACAGGGGAGTAACCGGGAACGACAATACGAATATCACGTACGGATTCTCCATCGGTTTTACACCAAGCTTCCTGGACATACGGGCCAAGGATGGTGTCTATCCTGATCATCCTACAAATCCATCAAACTACCTGCATACGGCCCGTGCATTTGTGAATAGCGAACTGACGAACCGGGCACTAGGTTCAATCGAGTTTACCTATGGCCTCTTCAAAAGGGAGAAAATGAGCTTAGACTGGATCACCTCGACAGGCGTAGATTTTTATGCGCAGGAGAACAAGGTGTTCTCACCCGCCGAGTTGCAATACGAAAAGACATCGTCAACTCCCGGTCAGTCGGTCAACACCACAGCCAACAACCTGAACACGAATCTTTATACAAACCTGGTTCATCGTATGATTCTACCAGGCAACCTTAACTTCACGACAACCGCAGGGCTGCAGTATGAAACCCAGGATTGGGATCAGGTTTTCGTCCATGCAAAAGGGATGGTGGTAGGTCAGACCAATGTGGACCAGGCCAGCTCTGCCGATGTCTATCATACCAGGAGGATGCAGCAGGATCGCGGTTTCTTTGCTCAGGAGGAAGTGAGCATAGGAGATCAGATCAACGTGGCGTTCGGAATGCGAGGGGACAAAAGCAGCACCCTGGGGGATACGGAGGAATGGTTCACCTATCCAAAGTTCTCCGCTTCTTACCAGGTTGGGGCCCTGGGTGGAATTATTGATGACTTCAAACCAAGACTGGCCTGGGGGCAAACAGGAAACCTGCCCAGCGCAACGGCGAAGTTTACGTCCCTGATTCCGATGAATATAGGCGGCAATTCGGGGTTAATTCCTTCTAGAGTCCTGGGGAACTTCGAAATCAACCCGGAGAAAACGACTGAGCTGGAATACGGCGTGGACTTTTCGTTCCTCAGCGGCTTTGGCTCTGTTGAATTCACGCTGTACCAGCAGAACATAGAAGAGTTAATCCTGGAGGTTGATCAAGCGTCCTCTTCAGGAGCAACGAACAAATGGATGAACGCGGCAGAAATGGAGACCAAGGGAACGGAATTTTCCCTGCTTCTCAACCCGGTCCGCAGAAGCCAACTGAACTGGACGTCCCGAGTCAACTACTACAAGACAGCGTCTGAAATAACCAAGCTGAGCGGGGATGTGGATCCTTTTAATATGGGTGGGTTTGCAACGTTCCTCGGTACCTACAGGATTGAAGAAGGATGGTCGCCCACAGCCATTGTTGGATCAGAAATGCAGTACGAGTATGATTCAAGTGGCGATCTAGTGCCTGTCAAGAAAGACGGGGTACATCAGCACGTAAAACTGGGTGACGAGACGCCTGACTTCCAGATGTCCTTCAACAACAGTGTCAGGGTTGGCGACTTCACCCTGCAGTTTCTCCTTGACTGGAAGAAGGGGGGGTATATCATCAACCTGGCCAAGCTAATCTATGACTTGGGTGGGACGACGGAAGATTACGAAGATGATGTAGAGTTCACCTTCCGTCCCTCTGAGGGGTTTGAAACATCAGACGGAAAGGATTCGACGGAAACCATGCAAAGTGGCCCGGGTCGTTTGGCAGCGTTGGGCGGGTTGACCCGGCCGTATGTTGAGGACGGTTCCTACATGAAGCTCAGAGAACTGAGTCTGGTCTATGATTTTGATCGCGAGAAGATACAAAGCTGGTTCGGAGGATCCATATCCGGTCTTAGATTGGGTATTAGTGGTCGCAACCTGGCGGTGTGGACTGACTATACAGGACTGGATCCAGAGGTCAGTCAGTTCGGAAATATCGCCATCGGAGGTTCGGTGGATACAAACCCGTTCCCATCGTCGAGAGCGGTTTACTTCAGCATTTCTCTGGGATTATAGCAGGAGGTGAACGTGATGATCCTAAGAATGAATTCCTTTAAGAAGATCGTTCCCCTGGCAGCGGTTGTTCTGTGGGTAGGATGCGACACGCTAGACTTTGCTGATCCCAACTCACCAGTCGTGGAATCGGCAACGATTCAATCCCTGGTGACTGGAGCCGAAGCGGGCATGAGGGTCGATCTGGACATCTATCTACGGAATATAGGTGTCGTGGGCAGGGAAGTCTACTATCTCGAACCTGCCGATCCCAGGTATACGGGCGAACTGCTGAGAGGGCCCCTGGATCCGGGCGGGTTCTTGACGACGAGACCGTGGAACGCTCACTACCGCGTGATAAAAAACTGCAACCTGCTGTTGGAAAGGACTGACACGGATGCTGGGGTGAGGGGTTTCGCGAAGACCATTCTGGCGTATAACCTTTTATTGGTGATCAACATGCAGGACGAAAATGGTGCCAGAACTAACTATGATGGAAACATCAATGTGTCTGTTGCCACAAAAACCGAGGTTTTCGCCGAGATCGAGTCACTTCTGGAGGGAGGTTATGATGACCTCCAGGATGCCGGGGGCGAATTCTCCTTTGTTTTAAGCTCAGGTTTTGACGGCTTTGACAGTCCAGCAAGTACGTTTGCCGAGTTCAACCGGGCCCTGGCCGCCAGAGTAGCCGTGTACGATGACCGGTGGCAGGATGCCCTCGATGCTCTAGCGGAGTCATTCCTGGATGAAAGCGGCGACCTGGATGAGGGTGTCTTCCATGTGTTCAGCTCTGGACTGAATGATCAGGAGAGCGAAATGTATGAGGACCCGACAGCAACATTTGTGAAGCTCCTGGGTCATCCGACGTTTGAAACGGATGCAGAGGACGGGGATGCCCGGTTCTCCAGCAAAGTGACCGTCCGGGAAGCCTCTCTTCCTGTGATCACCTACGACGACCTGACAAGCAACCTTGCTCCCATTATGTGGAGCAGTGGCTTCGATCCGGTTTCTATTATCCGCAATGAGGAGCTGATACTTCTTCAGGCAGAGGCGAATATTGGACTCGGGGATTATGATGACGCTCAAACCGACATGAATATCGTTCGGGAGGCAGCCGGACTGGACGCCTACACCGATACGGACGCCGGCAACGCACTGGATCGGCTTCTTTATGAGAAACGGTACTCCCTGTTCCTGGAAGGGCATCGCTTGATTGACATGCGACACTATAATAAGTTAGACGATCTCCCTTTGGATAGGGACGGCGATGCCATAGTCACGTTTCCTTTGCCGGAAACGGAGACTCCGGGTTAGAGAAGAATCTAACCCAGCACAAATGCAGGCCTTCGAGGAATCATCCTTGGAGGCCTTTTATGTTTACAGCTCCTGACACGCCCGTTTCTTAAACACCCCACACATTATCGTGGCGGAATCATCTCCACCACTAATCAACAAGCCGGCGATAACAAGGCCACAAATTTCTAGATGCCTTGGTTTACAGCAATTTAGATTGAAATTAGCCCCGGGAGGTTCTTATTATGTTTCTGTGGATATTCGCGGAATTGACCTCGTGATCGTAGTTGCCTACCTGGTCGCCCTCCCCATCTTTGGTGTCTATTTCAGAAAGTTTGTTCGAACGGAGCGGGACTATTTTCTTGCGGGCAAAATGTTGCCATGGTGGGTGATAAGCATGTCCATAATCGGCACCAATATTGGTGCTTATGATTACATGGGCGCGGCGGGGGGCGCCTATCGATTTGGCATTGCCCAAGCCCATTATGAGTGGCTTGGAGCCATTCCCGCGATGGTTCTGGCGTCACTTCTGTTTGTCCCCTATTACTGGAAAGCCGGGGTCTACACGGTGCCGGAATTCCTCGGGAAGCGGTATAACACGGCTGTCCGTGTTATCGAGGCGCTGCTCTGGGGATCCTTTCTCGCGTGTGTGTTAGGGGTGTTCTTCTGGGCGAGCGGCCTTATGTTGAATGAATATCTGGGCATTCCTATACGGATCAGTCTCCTGATTACGGCAGTGGTGGTGGGAGTGTATACGATCACGGGTGGTCTTGCCGCGGTGGCCATGACGGATGTGGTGCAGCTTCTGGTGATGTTTATCGGCGGCATCGCCCTTACGATTCTGGGCCTTTGGACCGTGGGCGGCTGGTCAGGACTTGTAGACAAGATTATTCCAACGCACCCTGACCACTTCAAGCTGTTTCTGCCGCTGGACAATCCCACATATCCCTGGTTGGGCATGATATTCGGGTTGGCGTTTGTCCTCTCCCCGGCCTGGTGGTGTTGCCATCAGGCGATCATCCAGAGAACACTGGGAGCGAGGAGCGAATGGGACGCCAAGGCAGGAATGCTCTTTGCTGCGATTCCGAAAATGTTTGTTCCCGTTTTGGTGGTGCTGCCCGGTTTGCTCGCACTGGCACTCAACCCCAATCTGGTGGGCCCTGAAATGGACAAAGCGTTTCCGTGGCTCATTAAGACGCTGCTGCCTGCGGGACTGGCAGGACTTGTATTTGCTGCGTTTATGGCGGCCCTCATCTCCAGCGTGGATTCAACGCTCAACTCAGCTGCCACCCTCTGGACCCGGGACATTTACCAGCGGTTCATTGTCAAGAACGGGTCAGACAGACATTATCTTACCGTGGGAAGGGCCCTCACCTTCGTATTTGTTGTCTGGGCGATTCTCTTTGCGCCCGTGACCCAGAAATTTCCGGGAATCTATGTGGCCATGCAGACGCTGCTGTCTATCTTTCAGGGACCGACGTTTGCCATCACTCTTTTGGGTATCTACTGGAAACGAGCGACTGGATGGGGGGGCCTGGCGGGATTGCTTGGGGGCGTTGCCATTTCAAGTTTCCTTTTTCTCGCCATGGACTGGAGCTTTCTCTATATCGCCTGGTGGTCGTTCGTCGGGGCCCTGCTGCTGAATGCCATCGTTAGTCTGCTCACGGAGCCCGAGTCCGCGGACAAACTGGAAGGATTAGTATACGGCCTGGTCATGAAGGATAAAGGAATTCAAAACATTCTAGCTAAAAGGGCCAGAGGAGAAGAGTAACGTGACCGACTGGCTGGCCACCATTCCCCTGTTTTGGGGGAAAATCCTTGCCGTTAGTGCCTTCACGGGAATGATCGTTTGGACATGGCTCCGCCCCAGGCGTTTCATCTTTCAGGGTGCGCCCGACGATGCCGTCTGGCGGGACCTGAGAATCTGGGCGACCCTGTGTCTGGTCATTCAAATCGTTATCTATATGAGTTTTTAGAACTGTAAGGAGGATTAACTTGACTGAAAAAAGGGAATTCCGGCCACTGGAAATCATGGGCATTTTCTGGCTGGTGTTTGGCTCCATTATCGTCGTGGCCACTTTTTTTGTCAGGGCCACTCCCCAGGTGCCATTGGCCCGGGGTGTTGCCACGAATCTTGTCGCGGGGTTTCTGCTCTTGGCGGCAGGTGGTTTCTCCATCATCAGGGGCAGGAGAGGAAGGGAGAAGGGAGAGCGAAATCGCACCCCAAAATCATAGATACATTGAACCCCAAATCGCTCCTGGCGAAGCGGAAGAAGCTCTGAGGCGGAACAGGCCTTGGGTTTCCAGACAAGTTTTGAGGCGGATGGAACTGATCTTTTTACCCTATTACCTGTTCCAGGTCTCATTAAGGCGGAAGGGACGTGACCAGATCGTGAAGATCGCCATTGATGGGTTGACGGGCCATTCACATCTCTTTTCGGGGGACGGCCTGACTTACCTCTCAAGGGTGGACAATCCGGTTTGCCTACATGAGCTGCATCGTGAGGAAGCCTTGAGGATTGTGTCAGAAGAGTACAGAGGAAGAGTTCTTGACGAGAGCGTCAGGAGCAAAGAAGTCACAACAGTAAAGAGCGTAACCATGGGGGAGAAAACATTCTATCCTTTCTGGGTGGGCTATTTCGAGAAAGGTGACGGTCATGATTTCGGTGCGGTTGATGCGGTAACGGGGGAAAGGCAGGGCGTCCGGATGCGTAGAATGTTGCTAAAGGCGCTTCGTCAGATTACCCGGGTCGACGGGTAAGAGCCGCGTGTAATTCTTAGGATTCTTGAGTAAATTATTCCGAGAGGTTGATCCTTTACCGAAGATAGAGATCACGTGACATGTGGCGGATCGCTGCGTCACGAAAATGGCTGTTCTAATCATGATCACAAGCAATCAACAAGCTCGTGAGCAAGTACGCAAAGCGTACAGAAGGAGAGGTAAGGACCTGTTTTTGGGAAAGCTCGCAGCCAATGTTTATGTCATGAAGAATGACGGGAAAGCTCTCATGTGGGCCTGGAAGGAAAAAAGGCGCAACCCCATGTTTGTGGATCTCTATGCGGCAGAAGAGCTCAGGAAGTGGCAAATACCGGAAGACATTAGAAGGGCGGCAGAATGGAAACTGGAAAAGGGGAGGGCAAGTTATCCCAGGAAGGAAGAAACTCTGGCGAAGGAGAATCTTCCGAGCATGGGGGAGCTGGAGAAGATCGAACTGAACTTTTCTCTCAGTTCGCTCAGGAAGAGATAACCCTTCTGAAGGAAGAGGAAGAGCAGGGATCCAGGCGCGAGGGTCTCTCGCCGGGATTGAAAAAGAGCTTGCGGGGAGTTCTGGAGAAATATCTCTCCGAGTGGCGTAAGAAGAAGGAGGATTAGGCACATTGAAAACGGTAAGGACGGGCAATTTGAAATTGGTACTTGAGAACATTGGAGGTCTCGTCGGCCGGCACGAATATGTGCTAAAAGAGGGTTTGAACCTCATTTCCGCCCCCAACGCTGCCGGGAAGAGTTCCATCATCCATGGTTTACAGGCGCTCATCATGGACAGCAAGGAACTGGAAAAAAAGAGCCATTTTTTGAATGCATTCGAACAGTCAGGACGGGCTGAGCTTTCGTGGGATCACAGCCATTCGGTTCGCCGGATCATTGGAGGGAATGGATCAGTCTCGGTGGGAGGCGACGCCATCCATCCGGAGGAGCAGAAATGTAGCCTGTTTGCGGTTGCCAGCGAGGACAATGAGCTTCTGGCGAGGATCAAATCCGGTAGGCCCATTAGAAACCTCATTCTTGAATTTTCAGATTACCGCTATTTCCAGCTCTTTGGGGAATATCTTCAAGGTGAGCTCGAAGGAAATGAAAACGAGCTCAGCAAGCACCACGACACGTTGACAAAGTTGAAATCGCTATATGGTGACCTGAAGAAAAAGGAGCAGGACCTCGCCCGTTGCGAGGAGGAACGCGGTAAAGTCGCAGAGATATCTATGGACGCTATCGCTGAGAACAAGAAGCTGACCATGACTCTGTCGTCACTGGATTTTGAGCTCAGTGAACTGATAGCCGAAATTGCGCACATTCACGGAAAGTACCAAAGAGTCAAGAACCGTATCGCAAGCAGCGAAGATAAGGAAAGGCGTTTGAGATCGGAAGTCTCCCAGTTCGAGCGGGAACACCCTGACATCGAGGACGAACTGGAAAAACTTCAGGAGACGCTCACCGAGATTCGACAGAAAGATTCAGAGTCAGAAGCCCGAGCAGCCGTTAACAATGACAGCCTTGAAAAAACGAACAGTGGTCTCATCCACTATATGGAATACGGGCAGGACATCTGTCCCACCTGCGGCCAGGAGATTACTCCGGAACTTCTCAGGCAGAGGCAGAAGACACTGGAGAAAGAGCAGAAGAACCTCCGGGAGACACTTGAGCAGCTGAAAGACAAGCAAACGAAACTTGAAAGGAACTACAATGCCTTGGGTCATTATGCCATCCAGGTGAAAACGGAATTGCGAGAGAAATTGCTCAAGGGCGTAGAGCGTATCGTGACCGACAAAAAGAACGTTACCGCCCTTGAAAAACAGCTGGATGTGAAGGTTAACAAAAGGAAGAAACTGGTGGAAAAGGTCAAGGAATTGGAGGCCATGGTAGACAGTCATCTACGGAATATGCTGAACCAACGCCGGAGGCTGGATGAGGAGATCGCAAGGTTGGATGAGAACATTAAAACCATCAAGGCTGAGATTGAAGACCTGGGTGACGTGCGCTCTATCGTGGACTACCTGGTGAATGAAAAGTCCTTCCTGGAACGCGCAGTGGAGTACGTTTCACGAAGAGAAGAAGAAGTCAAAACGGTGGTTCGAAAGCGGTTCAACGAGCAGATAACCCAGGTCTATTCCGTCATGGAATTCGACGATGTATTTGATAAGATATTTCTTGATGAGAATTTCGATTTGCAGATCATCCGGCGCCAGAAAGGATTAACGACCCAGGACTCGGTCGCCTCCCTCAGTCGAGGGGAAAAAGAAACCGTAGGACTCGTTCTCATGCTGGCCGGGAAACAGGAACATCTTCCCGATTTCCCCTTCTTTATAGCGGATGAAACCAGCTTCTATGATGCCACCCGGTTTCGCCGTATTGTGGATTTCATAACCAACATGGTTGGGTACACGGTGGTGACAAAGCTCGTGCCGAAAGAGGAGCAGGCGGGCCTGAAGCTGACGCACAGCTTCGGATGAAACACCGAAGTTCTTCCTCTTACCCCCTCCTTATTGTCCTCCTCTGTCTAACCCTTTCTTCCTGTGTGGAAAACATTATCCATATTCAGATTCACCCGAGGGGCGACTACTCAGTGAAATTTACCGCCCGGGGTGATTCGACGGATCTATTCAACGACGATTTTGTCATCCCCACGGGGGCGGGATGGAAGACGGTGCGTTCCATTGAAGAAGAGGATGATGACGAGAAGTATGTCATTGAATCCACAAGGCATGTCCGGCGCGGAGGTCAACTCCCCTCCAATTTTTCCAGGGACAATTATCCCAGTGAAATAAAACTTCACCATCCGCTTGTTGTTGATATGGAAGACCGGTTCTTCTCGAGGAGATTTCGACTGAACTATACATTCCGGGGTCGCCAGATGGAGGATAAGTACGCGGCGCTGAAAGACGTGCTTGACGATGAGGAGACCGCGGGGTGGCAGAACGAGGTTATTCGCTATATTGCGTCTGAGGGTCTCAACCGTGCAAAGGAGGAGCTCCCCGGAGCGGTGTCTGCGCTCTTGGTAACGGAAATCGAAGCCGCGTTGGATTCAGCTTTGAGCTCTTTTCGAGAGATTGAGGAGGACAGTGTACTAATCGAGTGGATGGAGAGCAAAGGGGACTGGATCTCGAGCTTGATGGACGGAGTGGAGTCAGGTCCATCGCAGGAGTTCCTGGTGGCGTGGGAGCATCAGATGAATACTCTGGAGAAGGAAGTGACGATTACCATGGATCTGGACGATGATAGCTTCAAGGTTTTTGCCACTCTGCCCGGGAGTGTGGTGTCAGGAAATTATGATTCCCTCAATGGGGATACGTTGGGGTGGGAATTCTCTCTGGAGGATTTTGTTGATAACGATTACGTCATGGAAGCCGAATCCCGTCTCGAGATGCCCCAGCGCATCCGCTCCCTCATCGTTCTTGCCGCAGTCATGGTCCTCTTCGTCATTGCTACATACGCCGGAAGTCATCGGGAAAGAAGGAAACAGTCGATTTCTCTCTAACATTGTAGAACAACAGGCCAAGGTATTACCGTTTAGGTTAAGTGGCTTATTCTGAATGGAAGAGTTTGCAGGATGTTGATCGATACGCGAGAAACCGGTATCGGTCATGGGACCAACAGTGGCTGGACCAGAGAGAGCAGAAGTTGGTGAAGAGGATCTTCCGTGAGCACGACCTTTCAGGGACCATTCTTGACATCCCGTCGGGTTACGGCCGGTTCCATCGTCTGCTGGAGGCGTTCGGGACACCTCTTTCAGCCGATCTTGGGTCCAAGCCTCTCCACTATATGACTGAAACCCTTGGGATGAGTGGCGAATCTGTAAACTGTGCGGCAGAGAAACTCCCCTTTTCCGACAAAAGTGTGGATGTCATTTTTTGCTTTAGGCTCATGCAGCACATTCATACAGGGGAGGAGCGGAAGGCGGTTTTGAAAGAGTTCGGGCGGGTGAGCTGTCGATGGATTGTGATTTCGGTATATCTTTCCAACCCGCTTCATCGACTCCTCCGGGCGGTCTCATCGCCATCGGCACGAATTACCATGTTGAGCCGATCGGGATTTGAGTCTGATCTTCAGAAAGCTGACCTGACAATATTGAAAAAGGTGTCCGTAGCACCGGGTCTTCACGCCCAGCGAGTCTATCTACTTGCTGTGGGAAAGTTGCCGTAGCTTTTTCTTCAGTCTGCGTCTTCGGAGGAGTCTTTCGCGATAATTTCGATACGGACGGATCAAGTTTGGTAAGGTTTTGGATTCCGCCGTGTAGGTGTCAAAGAAGAGCCGTGTGAGCTCTTCAGTGAGGTTCGTCTCAGCGGTTTTGAATGTCAGTTTTGCCAGATCGGTCAAGCGGTGGTGAGTGGAAAGTTCACTTAACTGTCTGGCGCGGTTAAGATCAATAATGAAGACCTTTCCGGCGTCATTAACGAGAAAGTTGGCTGTTGTGAGATCGCGGTGAAGGATTCCCCTTCGATGCATCTTGGCAAGGCTGCGGGCCAGATCCTCGATTGCCGTGCTGAACAAGGTTTCCGAAGCGTTGGAGAGTAACAGAGGACGGAGCCGGGTGTGGGGATAAATGGCCTCAGTGACAGAGAAATTCTCCTTGATAAATCCCATGTGGCGGCGCGTATACACATAAAGAGGTTCCGGCGTGCGTGCACCGGCACGTTTGAGAGCATGAGCCACGGACCAGCTTGCGTAGGCCCGGCTGGGAAACGTAGGGCTGAGATAGTAGTGAACGGAATGCCGCCAGCCGAACCACTTGATCACGATGGGACCTTCAGTGGAATCGAGGCGGGCGACGAGATTCGGGGAAGTCTTGTACACCTGTTCGGCTTTCGACAGGATGGAATCTCTGTTTGAGAAATCGCTCATGGTCAAAGGTTCCGGCAGATCTCCATAGATTGAGACGGATGAGCCAAAATGGGTCATGGCAGGCAGAACTTAGAGATATGGCGTGAGAGCGACAACCTTGAACGATAAAAGGAATCAGATTAAGTTTCATTGATGCGTGTGTTTGTAGCAGGTGGCACAGGATTTGTTGGGGGGTATGTTCTGGAGGAATTGGTCCTCCGGGAGCATGACGCTGTGGTTCTCGTTCGGTCAGGCAGCGAAAGGAAACTACCGAAAGGCTTTAAGGGAGAGATTGTAAGTGGTGATGCTCTCAACTTTTCCATGCCCTCTGATTGTGATGCTGTCATTCACTTGATCGGGATTCTGCGGGAGTTCAGGCGGCGCGGGATCTCTTTTGAGAAGAGCCAGTTCCAGGCCGCAAAGGCCGTGGCCGACCGCGCCTTAGGTGCGGGCGTCAACCGGTTCATTCTCCAGAGTGCCAACAGGGTGAGACCTGACGGCACAAAATATCAATACACGAAATACCTTGCTGAAGAATATGTGAAGAGTAAGAAGTTTGATTGGACAATTTTCCGGCCGTCCACACTCTTTGGGGACCCAACACATCCCAGCGGTCCTGTAGGCAAACCGGAATTCTGTACAACACTCCGGGACAAAATGATCAAACTTCCTTTGCCGGCGCCACTGTTTCATCCGGGCCTGAATCTTATGAAAGCAGGGAAATTCAAGCTTCAACCCATCCATGTGAAAGACCTGGCAAAGGGGATAGTGGCATCACTCGACCATCAGAAATCGACGGGGAAAATATACCCCGTTGGGGGGAAAGACCAGCTGACCTGGCACGAGATCATTAGTCTCATCGCCGACGCTTCCGGGAAGAAGAAGTGGAAAGTGCCAGCGCCTGGGTGGGCTGTGAAACTTATGGCCTCCCTTTTCGCGTGGATTCCCGCATTTCCCATTACTGTGGATCAAATAACCATGTTGATGGAAGGGAATACGTGCGACGGCTCGGAGTTCCTCTCCCATTTCAAAATAGACCCTGTCCCCTTCAATGGCGAGAATCTGTCATATCTTTCTTGAGTTTCGGTCGGTCGGTGTGTATCTTGAAAACATAATCCATTCATATTGAGAAAGGAGGCAAAGATAATGGTCCGTAGAATACCATTCCAGAATGTTCTTTTCCTGGGCTATGTGGGTTTACTGTTTCTGCAGACGGCTTCGGCACAGAGTCTGAAGGCGTTCGAGAAAAATGTAACAGAGTTTACTCTCGACAACGGCCTGAACTTTATCGTTGTGGAACGACACGAGGCCCCCGTGGTTTCCCTGTTTACCTACGCGGACGTGGGATCTGTTGATGAGATAAAAGGAATCACCGGGATTGCTCACATATTTGAACACATGGCCTTCAAAGGAACGCGGAACATTGGGACAGACGATTACGAATCGGAAAAAGCGGTCATGGACCGGATGGACAGACTTTTTCTCGAGATGAAAAAGGAACGGAGAAAAGGAAATCAGGTCAATGAGGGGCGGTTAGAAGGGCTCGAAGAACAGTTCGAAAAAGCCCAGCAGGAAGCGCAAGAATACCTGGTGCACGATGAATTCGAGGAGGCCATCGACCGTCAGGGCGGTGTGGGTCTCAACGCCACTACCGGTCCGGATGCCACCCGATATTTCTACAGCCTTCCATCCAACAAGCTTGAATTGTGGATGTCACTGGAGTCGGATCGGTTTCTGAATCCTGTTCTTCGGGAGTTCTACAAAGAAAAGGATGTGGTGATGGAGGAACGGCGCCTCGGTGAAAACAATCCAATCGGAAGGCTCGTGGAGGATTTTCTTGCCACGGCCTACAAAGCCCATCCCTACGGGGAACCTGTGGTCGGTCACATGTCTGATCTGAAGACGATTACGCGGGAAGAGGGAGAAGCTTGGTTTGCAAAATACTATGGCGCCAATAACTTGACTATTGCTATCGTGGGCGATGTGAAGCCGAGAGAGGTGGAGGAAATGGCCGACACCTACTTTGGAAGACTTCGCAAGGGTGAAAAGCCTGAACCGGTGGAAACGGTGGAGCCGGAGCAGCAAGGGGAGCGCCGCTGCACCGTGGTCGCTCAAGCCCAGCCTCTTATCATCATTGGCTACCACCGTCCAGACATTAATCATCCTGATAACGCAGCTTTTGACGCCATCACCGATATGATGGGAAGGGGCCGGACGTCAAGACTCTATAAACGCCTGGTGAAGGAAAAGAAGATCGCCATCAGCGTTGGAGCTTTCACGGGGCTCACGGGCGATAAATACCCCGGACTGTTCATTTTCTATGCGTTCCCGGCCAAAGATCAGACAAATGAGGAAAGCGAGGAAACCCTCTACGACGAGATTGAGAAGATGAAAACTGAACTGGTGACCGCTGAGGAGCTCGAAAAAGCCAAGACGAGGGCCCGAGCGGACTTGATTCGCCAGCTGAATTCCAATTTCGGCCTGGCTTACCAGCTCACCTTTTATGAGGTGGTCACCGGTGGCTGGCGCAACCTGTTCCGTCAATTGGAACGAATAGAAAAGCTGACAGAGGAAGACATCAGGCGGGTGGCCAAGGAGTATTTTGACCGTAAGAATAAGACCGTGGGAACCTTGGTGACAGAGGAGGTGGGAACATGAAGACAAAATGTTTTAGACTCTGGCTCTCCGCAGCCCTTATTGTGCTGGCCTTTGTGGCTCCTGGGAGGGGCCAGAAGCACTATAAGGACCTCAAATATCCTAAACTCCATAAGCTGAAGATTCCCGACGTTAAGCGTGTGGAATTAGACAATGGAATAATCCTGTTTCTGGTGGAGGACCATGAGGTGCCCCTCATCAACCTTTCGGCCCGCATCGGAGTCGGTTCAATCTACGACACACCGGAAAAAATCGGTCTGGGCTCCATCACGGGGCAGGTCATGCGAACAGGGGGCACTTCGACAATGACAGGTGATGAAATTGATGAAGCGCTGGAAAGTATTGCGGCCACCGTGGAAACGGGCATTGGACTCACCTCGGGCCATGCCAGCATGTCTGTTTTGAAAGAGCACCTGGATAAGGGACTTTCCATTCTCGCCGATGTTCTGATGCATCCTGCTTTTGCCGAGGAAAAAATCCATCTGGCAAAAATTCAATCCCGAAGCTCCATTTCCCGGCGCAACGACAATCCTCACAGTATCACCTTCAGAGAGTATAATAAGTTGATCTACGGTACGGGCAGTGTCTATGCCAGGCATACGGAATATGCAACCATTGATGCGATTACGCGAGATGATCTGGTTTTCTTCCATGAGCAGTTTTTTCACCCGGATAATGTGATGATCAGTATATGGGGTGATTTCAAGACCAGGACGATGATCAAGAAGATCGAAGGCATATTTGATGACTGGAAGGCTGTGGGATTCAAAAGACCCCGGGTTCCGGAGGTAGACTATACCTACGACACGTCCATCAGTCTTGTAAGAAAGGAAGATATTAATCAGACACATATAATGATGGGGCATATAGGGGGATTGAGAAGCAATCCTGACTATTTTGCTCTGCTTGTCATGAACGACATTCTGGGTGGAGGCTTTACAGGCCGCCTGTTCAAGAATGTGAGGTCACGCATGGGGCTTGCCTACTCCGTATTTGGCGCTTATGGAGCTAACTATGACTATCCCGGGACATTCTATGTTGGATGCCAGACGAAGGCGGAAACCACCGTGGAGGCCCTCAATGCCATGCGGGCGGAGGTGGAGAAGATGGCGCGTGAACCGGTCACCGATGAAGAGCTTGCCCAGGCGAAAGAGAGCTTTCTCAACTCCTTCGTGTTCAACTTCGACACAAAGAGCGAAATTGTTAACCGCATCATGACGTACGAGTATTATGGCTATCCGCGAGATTTTCTGGAGAAAACCAAAGAAACTATTGAGAAGGTCTCTAAAGAAGATGTTCTTAGGGTCGCCCGAAAATACCTTCAGCCAGACAAGCTTCGGATACTTGCCGTGGGGAACCCGGAGAACTTTGATCAGTCCCTGTCGACATTGAGTGATGTGCGGGAAATTGATATTACCATTCCCTCTGCGGAGGAAGAAGCCTCAGAAGCGATCGAGTCCTCATTGATCAGATGAGGTCACCTGTTGAATAAGTCGCTTACCGCATGTCGCGAATTGGGCTATCAGATCATGAGTATGATGGGACCGGCAGAAGTGGAAGAGATCTCTTGAGGCCACTTCCCACTCTTTTGATTCTCCGGTCATAGAGATTACTACGACAGTCTTGCCCGGCGCGATCTTGAACTATCCATGAACACCAAAGGGTATCGTTTGCTACTCTACCTGGGGATTCTCATCTGCCCCTTTCTTATGTCGGGCCAGGATGTGCGCCAGGAGATTCTGAAGATGGAACGGGCACGCGCTCTTCGCATGGAGGAGCTCTTCCGGTCAAGGGGTCTGCAAGGAGAAGAAGCCGGGTTTGATGTCACCTTTTACCGCGTAAGCCTCAATATCGATCCGGGGACAAAAAGCATTGCTGGCGATGTGACAATGCGGGCCCACTCCACGGTTTCGGACCTTCAAGAGGTAACACTCGACCTCTATAACAATATGGTTGTTGATTCGATCACGAGTGAAGGCTCACTTCTTGCGTATTCTCACGCGGACAACAAGCTAAATATTGATCTTTCCAGGAAACATGACACGGGGGAGGCGTTTGCCGTGAGGATCTATTACAGTGGTCAGCCGGTGAATGAGGGCGGTTTTCATTCCTTTACGTTTGAAGAGCATGAAGGTGTACCTATCATCTCAACCTTGAGCGAACCGTTCGGATCGCCCACCTGGTGGCCGTGTAACGATGATCCCGCAGACAAGGCCGATTCGGTAGACCTGATTATTACGGTGCCCTCCTCGCTCGTCGTGGCATCAAACGGAGTCCTCATTAGCGAGATAACCCACGGAGACGGCACGAAAACGTTTTTCTGGAAGGAGCGGTACCCCATCAGCTCCTACCTGGTATCACTTGCCATTACTAATTATGAGACTTTCTCTGATTATTATCACTATTCCGAAAGTGATTCCATGGAAGTGGTCTATTTCGTCTATCCGGAAGATCTGAATGCCGCGAAAGAGGATTTTACCGTTATTGTGCCAATGATTGAATACTATTCGTCGCTCTTTGGCCAGTATCCATTCATTGAGGAGAAGTACGGGATGGCGGAGTTTCCGTGGGGCGGTGCCATGGAACATCAAACGTGCACAAGCTACGGATCGAGATTGATTCAAGGGAATCATTACTACGATTGGATCATCGCACACGAATTAGCTCACCAGTGGTTCGGTAACCTCATCACCATGAAAGGGTGGTCCCATATCTGGCTGAATGAGGGATTTGCCTCTTACGCGGAGGCTCTCTGGGAGGAGACTCTCCATGGGCGGGGAGCGTATCTCAATTACATGGACCGGATGGATTCCGGTCTGTTTCCTACGTCCGTATTCGTTTATGATTCAACAGATATCTATTCCCTGTTCAATCGCACGGTATACGACAAGGGAGCATGGGTGCTTCATATGTTGCGCCGTGTTATGGGGGATTCTGCGTTTTTTCAGGCAATGAAAACATACGTAGAAGAGTACCCATTTGAAAATGCAACCACAGAGGATTTTTGCAGGATCTGCGAATCGTACTATGCGGATGATCTCGACTGGTTTTTCCATCAATGGATTTATGAGCGGTTTCGGCCTACCTACGAATACAGCTGGTACGAGACCACGAGTGAGGGGAATCATATTGTAAGCTTGAGATTGGTCCAGACATCGACAGGTTCAACACTCTTCAAAATGCCGCTGGACATTGTTCTAACGATGGCGTCCGGCGAAACGACCTTCGTGGTATGGGATAGCCTGAAAACGCAGGAATTTCAGTTCGTTCTGGATGAGGCAGTGACCCATCTGGAGATTGATCCGGAAGGGTGGGTCCTGAAAGAACTGCAATACGCCGCGGGGCTTCCGGCATCTCCCGGGATGGCCGAAGCATTTTCCCTTTCTCAAAACTACCCAAATCCGTTTAATTCCAGCACCAGGATTCCTTATGAATTAACCCGCGAGGGAGCAGTTACGCTGGAAATTATCGACTTAGCGGGCAGCGCAGTAACACGGTTACTGGTCCAGGAGGGACTACCAGGCCACCACGTGGTGAGCTGGGATGGTCGCAACGGAAATGGCGAACCGGTTGCAAGCGGGATTTACATCTGCCGGCTCCGTGTTGACACGGGGGGCGGGGGCAAAACTCAAAAAATGAGAAAAATGGCACTCATTCGTTAGCGCTTGCCTTGATAGAAACAGGATTCCTTGACTCGCGTCGGATGGACAATTATTTTATCGAGTATGTACGGCCCACTATCATCTAGAGCACAACTTGCAGTGGTCCTGGGATTGATTTTCCTCACCGGGGCATGTGGTCGCAGAGCGTTAACTATGAGTGAGGAGCTTCACACTCTTTTTCGGCTGGAGTGGGAAACTCGATTGAACGAAAACCCCGAGTTTGCCACCTATCTGGGCGATGAGCGGTACAATGACCGGCTTAAAGACGTAAGTATGGAAGCCATTGAACGCCGCCATGTCTACAGTGAACAAATGCTGGAGAAACTCCTGTCGATTGACCGGAGCGAATTGAGTCAATCCGATCAATTAAATCATGACCTGTTCAGAAAGGAGCTGGAATCGCGCCTGGAAGAATATGAGTTCCTCCCCTTCCTCATGCCAGTAAATCAAATGGGAGGACTGCAGATCGATTTACCTAATCTGGTACACGTGACGAAGTTTCGTCATGCGAAGGACTACGACGATTTTCTCTCTCGGCTGGCGGCTTTTCCCACCTTGGTGGACCAAACCATAGCACTTATGAAGGAAGGAGCGAAAGAGCAGATCGTGCAACCAGCTATCGTCTTGAGAACAGTCCCAAGGCAGATAAAGGCCCAGTTCGATATCGATGTAGAAACGAGTCCCCTATATCTCCCCTTTGCGCAAATGTCCGAGGAGATGACAGAGGCGGAAAAAAAACGGTATAAGGATCAGGGACGCAAGGCCATTCGAGACCTCATTTTCTCATCGTATAGAAAGTTTCATGACTTCTTTGTCAACGATTACCTCCCTGCTGCCCGCGATGAGATTGCCATCAGCGAGATTCCCAATGGTTCAGAGTATTACGATTTCCTTGTGAGACACCACACCACGACGGACTTGAGCGCCAAGGAAATCCATGAGATTGGTGTTGAGGAAGTCAAACGAATACGAGGGGAGATGAAGAAAATCATTGGGGAAGTAAACTTCCAGGGCTCCTTCGATGATTTCATCGAATTCCTCCGCACCGATCCACAATTCTACTTCACATCTCGCGACGAGCTGCTTGCGGGGTACAGAGATATTTGTAAGCGGGCGGATCCCGAGCTGACCAAACTCTTTGGGATACTTCCGCGAACGCCTTACGGCGTGATGGCCATGCCGGAGTACCAGGCTCCGGCCGCGCCCACGGCCTACTACCACCCCCCATCTGCCAATGGGTCAAGAGCCGGATACTTTTGGGTAAATACCTATCTCCTTGAGGTTCGTCCCAAATATGAGATGGAGGCTCTCGCTCTTCACGAGGCGGTTCCGGGGCATCATCTTCAAATTGCTCTTGCCATGGAGTTGGAGGAAACACCGGAGTTTCGGAAACAGGGTGGTTTCACCGCGTTCGTGGAAGGGTGGGGCCTCTACGCTGAAAGTCTGGGAGAAAAAATCGGTTTCTATGAGGATCCCTATTCCAAGTTCGGGCAGCTTACGTATGAAATGTGGCGGGCATGTCGGCTCGTGGTAGACACGGGAATGCACGCCTTTGGCTGGTCACGGCAGAAGGCCATCGATTTCATGAAGAAAAACAGCGCCAAGACGGAACATGATATTGAAGTGGAGATAGACCGTTACATCGCCTGGCCTGGACAGGCACTGGCGTATAAGATTGGGGAGTTGAAGATTAAGGAACTGCGTAGAGTGGCAAAAGAGTCGCTTGGAACCGAATTTGACATTCGTGAATTTCACGATGTTGTGCTGAGAAATGGTGCCTTGCCCCTGGATTTGCTGGAAGATGCAGTAATGACTTACGTGGAGACGAGACAGAAGAATTGAAACAGCCACCTTTCATAGAAGCCATTCAAAAACAGCTCGCAGCCGAGCTTCCGGGCAAAAAATCACAGGAGCAGATGGCACCAGTGCCGAGAGAGATTCCCGTGTTCTCCACCAGCAAAGATGACTCGACTCCAGCCGCCGTATTGATTTTACTGTTTCCGGACGACGATAACTGGTTGTTCCTCCTCACCGAGCGTTCCTCTAGGGTTGAATACCATCAGGGACAGATCTCCCTTCCGGGAGGCGCTCAGGAAGCTGAAGAGTCGCTTCAGCAAACCGCCCTTCGGGAGACCCACGAGGAACTCGGCATCGATGCAGACAGTGTTGCTTTATTAGGTTCGCTCACACCGCTTTTTATCGCCGTGAGCGGATTTATGGTTCATCCGTTCGTCGCATGGACGGACAGTGAGCCCAACATAACCCGCGACTCCATTGAAGTGGATTCGGTTCCCCTTGTATCCACCCATCAGCTTCTGGAGCCGAAAAATATCCTTCGGGAGAGGAAGACAATAAGAGGAACAGAAGTGGATGTTCCCTTTTTTGATTTTGGCCCGGCGAGGGTGTGGGGTGCCACTGCAATGATTCTCAGTGAATTCCGGCAGGTCCTGTCGGAAACTCAGTTAACTTGAGCTCTTGATTAACCAGAGAGGTCACAGAGAAAAGCAATAGATATAGATTTAGAAAAAGGAAACATTGACCAACAGAATTTCAGGGACAGGTGGCAGACCAGCGGTCAATCTAAAACCCCTAAAGTTATGAAAACATTTTCTCTGTGTTCTCTGTGGCTGATCTCAAGATCCTGCGGATAATCCAGGACAGGAAAGGAAACCATATCATGAAGCAGCTTCTCGCAATTCTTGTGATGCTCAACACACCATTTCTTTCGATTCATTTGGATGCTCAGAGAGTACGCACCCACCCGGCCCCCGGGTTGGGGGATTATGATCTTCCATTCTACTCTGACGGCACCTATGAACCGGATGTTCTATCACCGGATGAATTCCTGGGTTTTGCCCTTGGATCCCGACCTGTAACACATCGGGAGGTAACATCATATTTCGAGTACTTGGCTGAGGCGCTACCCAATGCGACACTCAATACCTACGGTCACACTTATGAAGGACGAAAACTTATTTACCTGACGATTACGTCAGAAAGAAATGGCCCGGATCTGGAAATCATTCAAAAGAACATCACCCTTCTGGCGGACCCGCGCAAACTGAAAAATGAACAAATTGCCCGTAAGATTATCGAGACTAGCCCGGCCATCGCCTGGATGGGATATGCCATCCATGGAGACGAGCTCTCCAGCACCGACGCCGCCCTTCAATTGGCCTACCAGCTCCTCGCTGGCAACGATGAGGTGAGCGAGAAAATCCGGAATAATCTGGTGGTATGCATTGATCCACTTCAGAATCCCGACGGACGCACAAGATTCCTGACCCAATTCACTCAGTTCAGCAGTGCTTTGCCGAACACAGATGTTCAGAGTCTGCAACATCGGGGAGTCTGGCCCTGGGGTCGCGGGAATCACTATCTGTTCGATCTGAACCGGGATTGGTTCGCTCTCGTACATCCGGAAACGCGGGGAAAGGTTAAGGCCATGCTAAGCTGGCACCCACAGTTTGTGGTGGACTGCCATGAAATGGGGGCGTTTGACACGTACCTTTTCGATCCGCCACGTGAACCGTTTAATCCATTCCTTCCGCACAATATCCGCAGATGGTGGGACATTTTCGCCAAAGATCAAGCCGCCGCCTTTGATCATTATGGCTGGAGCTATTATACAAGGGAGTGGAATGAAGAAATGTATCCAGGATACGGCAGTTCGTGGCCTATTTACACCGGGGCGGTAGGAATTCTGTATGAACAGGCGGGGGTGGACGGTTCCCAGGTCAAAAGGCCGGACGGAACGATCCTGACCTACCGCGAGGCAGTTCATCACCAGTTTATCAGTTCCCTGGCGAACCTGGAAACGGCGGCCGATCACCGAGAGGAACTTCTTGAAGATTATTACTCTCAGAAAGTGGAAGCATCGGGGGCTGGAAGAACAAAGACAAGGAACGCGGCCTTCCTGTTTCCCCCGGGAACCCATCCGACCCGGCAGGAACGATTTGCCGAAGTGCTGACACTTCAAGGTATTGAGGTGGAGATGTCCAAAGAGTCTTTCAAAGTGCGAGGTGCCCTATCAGCGAACGGGACGGAAGCGAGGGAACTGACCCTTCCCCAGAGGACCTTGATCGTCTGGTTAAATCAACCCAATCGAAATCTCGTGGAGGCTATCCTCACATTCGATGTTCGCTTCAACACTGATTTCCTTGAAACTCAGAGGAAATCCCGCCTCAAGCACGGGCGCAGCGAAATCTATGATGTAACGGGGTGGTCCCTGGCGGTGGCTTACGACAGTGAAGCCTATTTTTCCGAAGCGGTACCCGATGTGGGAACAGTTCTGTTTTTGCCGTCCGGGGAAAAGGGGGGCATTGAAGGAAAATCTCCCAAGGTCGGTTATCTATTCTCCGGCGACGATGAGCGGGCTCTGATGGCGCTGGTCCCGCTGATGGAAAAGGGGGTGAAGGTCTGGTGTGCCCGAAAACCTTTTGAGGTGGAGGGACGCGAGTTTCCAAAAGGGAGTTTCTTGATTCGGATCAGTGCGAATCGCGAGGTCGACGAGGAAGCCCTCGAAACGATCGCGAAAGATGCGGGAATCGTCATGTACGGAATCAACGAAGGATTGGTGACAGGGGGACCCGATCTTGGGGGAAGGGAGTTTCAATTGCTGACCCATCCTCGTATCGCCCTGGTGGGCGGCAGTCCCGTTTCCACGTATGAGTTTGGGGCGGTGTGGCATCTTCTCGACAGCCGCATGGCTATTCCTGTTTCTACACTGGACATTTCAACTCTCTCACGTACAGATCTGGACAAATACAATGTGCTTCTGCTTCCGTCCGTGTGGGGAGGTCCCGGTACCTACAAAAGACTTCTGGGCGATGTTGGCATTGGGAATCTCAAAGATTGGATAAAAGATGGGGGAACTCTGGTTGCCATGGGATCGGCCACGGCCTTTTTGGCCGACACGTCTTCGGGCTTGAGTAGCGTCCGCCAGAAACGGCAGGTTCTGAAAAAGCTTCCCGAATATGAAGAAGGTCTTCGAGCCTCCAAAGAGGCAGAATCGCCCCAGGTGGACAGTCTGGCGGTATGGGAGGGTAAAATGCCAGAAGAAAAGGAAAAGGCTTCTCCGACTGTTCCTGACCGTTCGGAAGTTGAGAGGCGTGATGAGCTGGCGCGGAAACTCTCGCCTCAAGGGGTTATCATGAAGGTGGAGCTTGACGAGGAACATTGGCTCGGATTTGGCTGCGGAAATGAAGTGCCCGTTACGGTGAACACGTCGTTTGCTTACCTGGCAAAAGGGAGTGTGGAAGTAGCAGGGCGGCTCGCCGACCGGGACCTCGTCAGACTATCGGGGCTTTTGTGGCCGGAAGCAAGGGAGCGGTGGAGCGAGACCGTCTGGGCCAGTCGTGAAGGCATGGGCAAAGGCCAGATGATCCTCTTTGCCACGCAGCCAAACTTCCGGGCCTACTTCCACGGAAGTGAGCGAATGCTTCTTAATGCCCTTCTTCTGGGACCCGGCTTTGGTTCAAGGCCGACAGTGGAATGGCGATAGCTCTATAAGACGTGGAGGGCACTTCGTGGGGCAGAGCACCAGGTTAGCCAACATATTCCTTGTTCAATGCCTGATGATATCATTTTCATGCAATCCCAGTGAACCCAGTAATGTAAGCGAATCATCCTACATGAAAGAAATCGACAGCTGGCGAAACAGGCGCATTGCATCCCTTAAAGACAAAAATGGATGGCTGAGTTTAGCAGGTTTATTCTGGTTAGAAGAGGGTAAGAACGGTTTCGGTTCTGATCAAACGAATGATATTATTTTTCCCGCTGGTAAGGCACCGGACTTCATTGGATCGTTTGTGCTGGAAGGTAAACAAGTACGTGTGAAAGTCAGACCGGATGTAAAAGTCCTGCATGAGGGTGAACCCGTTCATGACATGATTTTGCAAAGCGATGAAAATGGCACCCCCACAATTCTGTCACTGGAATCACTGAGCTGGTATATCATCAAGCGTGGGGAGAAACTTGCTGTTCGCCTAAAAGACAGTGAAAACCCAAGATTCAAGCAGTTCAAGGGAATCAATTCATACCCCATTGACTCCGCATGGCGAATTCCAGCTCATTTTGAGTCGTTTGAGAAACCGAACAGAACAAGGATGGCAACAATTTTAGGCACGGTCGAAGAGCTAACATCGCCTGGAGTCCTGGTGTTTGAGATTCAGGATAAGACATATCAACTGGACGTCATTGCTGAACCGGAGGATGACCAGTTTTGGGTGATTTTTGGTGATCAGACGAATCGGGATTCGACCTATGGAGGTGGACGCTATTTATATGTCGACAAACCGGAATCAGATAGTGCAACCATCATAGATTTCAATAAAGCATACAACCCGCCTTGCGTATTCTCAGAATTTTCGACTTGTCCACTACCCCACGAGCGGAACCGCCTTCCGGTAAAGATAATTGCGGGTGAAAAGAATTACGAAAACGGCCCACATTAGCAGAACAATCAAGCGTGGCGCCTTCGGCGTCTCTGGAGAACTAGGGAAACCATCGAGGCACATCTCGAACTGAATAAAACCGCGTATCTTCTCTTTCTTGCCCTGTTAACCACCGGTTGTGATCCCGGCTACGTGGGACACGTGGCCTTGGGAGAGGTAAAACTGCTGGCCGGCCGGAAACCTGTGGAAGAGGTTTTGCGGGAATCTCAACTGAGTCACCAGGAACAGCTGAAGATTCAACTGATCATTGATGTCAAATCGTTTGCTGTTGATCATCTTGGACTGGACGGAGGCGACAGCTATTCCAGCTATGTGAACATTGACGGACCCTATGTGAGCTATGCCCTGTCTGCCGCACCCAAGGACGCCCTGGAGTCCTATCTCTGGCACTTTCCCATCATCGGGGAATTGCCATATAAGGGATTCTTCCGGAAGGACTATGCTTTGCGGAGGGAAAAGAGGCTGGCCCGCAAAGGATACGATACCTATCTGAGGGGCATTTCCGCATTCAGCACGCTTGGGTATTTTGATGATCCTATTGTTTCATGCATGTTGCGCTACGATGATTCGGACCTTGTAGAGACGGTCATACATGAATTGTTGCACAGGACCGTGTGGGTGAAAGGCAACGTAAATTTCAACGAAAACCTGGCGAACTTTGTAGCGGAGAAAGGGACGCTTGCCTATCTTGTGAGGCGTTATGGTGAGTCCTCCCCGGAATCCAGGCATTACCGGGACGTTCTGGCCGATACGAGACTGTTTGAAAAGCAGATTGAAGTGTTAACCACGCAACTGGAAACCATGTACGGTGAGTCCATCAGTCGCGAGGAAAAAGTGAGGCGTAGGGAGGAGTTTTTTGAACAGGCAAAGGCTGATTATGCTCCTATCTTGCTTCAGATGAAGACAGAGCGATACAAGGGCTTTTTCGAAAGGCACACCATGAACAATGCTCTCCTTTTATCATACCGGCGGTATCACCGCGATACATCCTTTTTCGAAAAGGCTCTTGAGGGGGACGGAGCTGATCTCAGCCGCATGATTGTCGCCCTTCAGAACCTTAGTCCTGAAGAGATACCAGTGACGTTTCGTGACCCATGAAGATAACCGGTCCAGACTTTCATGACAGTCGCTTGACTTTCGCCTTTCGAGGAGGTATCTTGTTTATTTCAGAATCACTTTCGATGGAGGGGAGGGTAAAATGAGTGAACTTGACCGACGCCAATTTCTGGGGTCCATGATCAAACCGGCAGCCGGTGCGTGGGCATTTGCCATGTTGAATCCCATGGGCGCAAAACAGGCCTTGGCTGCCATAAGAGGAAAAAATGGGAAGCCAGAAATTGCACAGGATGAATCGTTCTGGTTCGAGGTGCAACAGGCCTACACGGCGGACCGGAGCCTTGTTAATCTTAATAACGGGGGAGTCAGTCCCTCCCCGGCTGCGGTACAGGAGGCGATGAAGCGGCATCTCGATTATTCTAATACAGCTCCCGTTTATTCCATGTGGCGAATCCTGGAGCCCCAACGGGAAACCGTGCGCCGGAGACTGGCACGATTCCACGGATGTGACGCCGAAGAGATCGCCCTCACCCGCAATGCTTCCGAAGGACTGGAGATTTGCCAGTACGGGTTCGACCTTGAACGTGGAGATGAAGTTCTTACCACGAACCAGGACTACCCCCGCATGATTAACACTTTCAAGCAGCGCGAATGCCGGGAGGGGATTGTGATGAAACAGTTTTCTATCCCGGTTCCGGCAGAAGACGATGACGAAATCGTTGATTTGTTTGAACAAAATATCACAGGCAAAACAAAGCTCATACTCATGTGCCACATGATCAATCTTACGGGACAAATTCTCCCTGTGGAGAAGGTGGTCCGAATGGCTCGGAAGAGAGGGATTCCCGTCATCGTTGACGGGGCCCATACCTTTGCCCACTTTCACTTCACGGCTGAAGATCTGGATTGTGACTATTTCGCAACGAGCCTTCATAAGTGGCTGTGTGCACCGCACGGCACAGGAATGTTGTATGTGAAAAAGGACAAGATCAAGAATCTGTGGCCCCTCATGGCAGGCCAGGAGTGCGACAGTGAAGATATTCGGAAGTTTGAAGAGATCGGGACTCATCCTGCGGCGAATTATCTGGCGATTGGAGACGCACTTACCTTTCATCAGGGAATAGGTTCCACGCGAAAGGAGAATCGAATGCTCCAATTGCGTGATCGATGGACAAAGCGGCTGACAGCGTATGACCGTGTCCAGCTCCATACCAGTCTGAGAGCAGGGAAAGCGTGTGGGATTGCGACGGTTCAGATCAAAGGAGTCGATTCCGAGGCCGTGACGGAACATTTATGGAAGCAATATCGTATCCTGGTGACCACCATTAAGCATCCGGAATTTGAGGGGGTTCGCGTGTCGCCTCACGTATACACAACAATCGAGGAAATAGACCGGTTCTGTGATGCCATGGAAGATATCATTAAGCATGGAGTCCCTGACGCTTGATGAACCATTTTTCCCTTCTGGGGCTGGCACTACTGCTGGCGGGATGCAAACAAGTTACCGTGGACCGTGAAGTTGTTTCAACGGCTGCGGCTCCCGCAGCTATCGGTCCCTATTCCCAGGCGATCAAGGTTGGCGGCACTCTGTACCTTTCAGGGCAGATAGGCATTGATCCGGCCACGGGGCAGCTGGCGGAGGACGGTGTAGAAGCCGAGACACACCGGGCACTAAAGAACCTTGGGGCTGTTTTGGAGGCGGCAGGATTTACCTTCAACGATGTGGTTCAGGTGCAGGTCTTTCTCGCTGATATGAATGACTATGGGGTGATGAATGCTGCTTACGAAACCTATTTCCGTGATAATCCCCCCGCCCGTGCCGCCATCCAGGCCGGCCGAATTCCGAGGGATGCCCGAGTGGAAATCATGATGGTGGCGGTCTCTTCCCGTTGATTAACCATAGAGAGCACAGAGAATTTGACTTGTTATTAAGAACTTTCGCGTTGACATTTTTCGGTTTCCCGCTCGCGAAATCTTGGCCAATGCTTTCATGCATATTTATTATTGTTTCTCTGTGACCTCTGTGGTTTGGCAATATATTTAGGGGACAAAGATGGCATACATTGACGTTGTCAAACCCGACGAAGCAAAAGGGATCGTAAAGAAGGAATACGGCAAGGGGATTCTCCGGGCTGGGAGGGTATCGAATATCCTTAAAGTCATGAGCCAGAGTCCTGAGGCACTCAAGGCTTCCATGCGGTTGTATCTTGCTGTCATGTTCGGGAAATCCGAACTCTCCCGTGTTCAGCGCGAGATGTTGGCGGTTGTTGTGTCTCAAGTAAACCGATGTCGCTACTGAACGGAAAGTCACGGTGAGGACTTCCGGGCAGAAGTCGAAAATGATGAACTGGCGGACCATCTGAAACACGATTGGCGGTCAGCGAAACTGAGTGATCCCGATCGGGCCCTCTGCGAGTGGGCGGCAAAACTGACTCTCAGGCCGGGAAAAATGACAAGGGGGAATGTGGAAACTCTGGAGGAAAAAGGTTTCTCGGAGAGCGCCGTCTCAGACGCAGCTCAGATTGTGGGCTATTTCACTTACATCAATCGCATTGCGGACGGTCTTGGTGTGGATCTGGAAGTTGAAATGAAAAAGAGGAGTGTAACATAACATGATGCGTATGACCAGTGCTTCTGTTCTGCTCGTGGCGAGCCTTGCCGCGGACTCTGTTTTTGGTGGCAGCCTCATTGACGGGGAGATCGGGGCTCTCAAGAAGCGGTTCAATCACGACAAAGGGAGTCCACGTCTAATCCTGCTTCTTTCACCCACGTGATCTATCTGCAAAGAGGGTGCCCGGTGGGTACAGAAAAATATTCTCGAAAAAAACCCGTCACAGGATCTACGGGTCTATACCGTATGGCTCCCCGTGCTGAGGCGGGATTCGCGGGCAACAGCGGACGTTTCAAGGCAGCTGTTATCTGACAACAGGGTAACGCATCTGTGGAATGGCGATCTCTCTATCGGGGCCTGGTTCAAAGAAAATGTGACTCCCGGTCATCGGGGCAAGGTGCAGTGGGACGCCTATTTTCTCTATGGCAGCGAAGCCTCATGGGAGGAAATCCCAGCGCCCCTTATCGACTGGGGCAGGACGGTAATGGGAGAGTCGGAGACGCTGGGATCCGGGATTGAATGGCTGCTTGGCAGGTCATCTGAAACTGAGCAGCCGCGGCAGGAGTCAATTGATGAAGGGAAAGAGTGACTATGACAGAGCGTAATGAAAGATTCACTCCGGGATGGTGGATAGCTCCTTTACTCATCGTCATCGGGTTTCTCTTCTTAACACATACCCTGAACATTTTCAACTTTGGGAAAGTTGTAGCAACCTGGTGGCCTCTCGTCTTGATTGTCATCGGATTCAGTAAGTTGAGGAGGGAGAGCAAAACGGGCGGCGCCCTTCTTTTTGTGTTGGGAATTGTCTTCCTCTCCGCGACGCTGGATATCGTGAATTGGGGCAACGTTTTCAGGTTCTGGCCTCTTGTCCTAATTTTCATCGGGGTATCACTTCTCCTGAAAAGAAGAGGAGGACCATGGGGGGTTGTGAAGGGATCAGAGCAGAGATCTGAAGACGCTGTGAAAACCAGCGCGATCCTGGGTGGTGTCAGTCGAGTGGTAAGTTCGTCCAGCTTCAGGGGTGGAGAGGTCATGGCCCTCTTTGGGGGTGTTGAGCTGGACCTCCGGGAAGTGAAAGTATCCCCTGAGGGGTGCGAGTTGAATCTCACGGCACTCTTTGGTGGAGTTGAGGTGATCGTTCCCCGGGACTGGCGCGTATCTATTTCCGGCACGCCCATTTTGGGAGGAATCGAAGACAAAACCAGATTCACAAGGGAAGAGGAAAAGGAAACGGCCGTTACGTGCCGGTGCACGGTGGCTTTCGGAAGAGTTGAGATTCGGAATTAGCATGAAGCTCTATCTGGTACAGCACGGGGACGCACTTCCTAAAGGCGTGGATCCGGAACGTGGATTGAGTGAACGAGGAAAACAGGACGTTACTCATGCGGCTGCAGTCCTTGCGAAAGGTGGCGTTCTGGTGAACCGTATTTGGCACAGCGGGAAGAAAAGAGCGGAAGAGACCGCCTTGCTGCTGCAAAGCTGCCTTGCTCCCGGGGGTGAGTTCGGGGAGACGGATGGAATCGCTCCTCTCGATCCCGTGGATAGGGTAGCAGCCGAAATTGAAGACTGGCGGGAAGACGCGATGCTCGTGGGCCATCTCCCATTCATGGCAAAGCTCGTTTCTCAACTGGTGGTGGAAAACGAGAGTACGGCATTGGTTGCTTTCCAGCCGGGATCGGTAATCTGTCTTGAGCGTAGGGAACCCGGGCGCTGGGCCATTAATTGGATGGTTCGACCCGAACTGATGTCCGGCCGAAAAGAAACCAGTATATAATGACGTTAACTCCGACAACGAAGGTCCCGAGTGCCACCTGAATCTCACGGGTAAGATGGGCCGGATAGAGGAGGGGGAGAATGTAATGCTCCACGAATCCTTCTTCATAGGCAGTTTCTCCCCCACGAATACGAAACAAAAGTTCCAGTGGAGTCAGGGGACAGATCCATCCTGCAAATTCTACTATGGCACCCCACAACGCGGCAGGAATGTGAACCCAAATGATTTTTCGCCACCGAAAGGCCAGCAAACCGCCTAGAATGACAAATATAATATAAGCGAAGTGGAACAGAACGATGAGATCTGAAACCAACCGCAAGGGCATTTATCTCCTCTTCATAAGTACTTCTTCAGAAAGGAACTTGTTCGCTTCCAGGCAAGTTCTGCCATTTCCTCATCGTAGTTCTGCCCCCCGGGATTGGCAAAGGCGTGCCCCACGTTCGGATAAATGTATATTTCGTGTTTCCCATTTAAGGTTTTCAATTTGGCCTGGAACTCCGTAACGGTGTCAATCCTGATGCCCCGATCTTTTTCCCCAAAATGTCCGAGAATGGAGGCCCGCATCTTACTCAGGTCATCCTCAGGGTTGAACCGTCCGTAATAGATCACCGAGGCTTTTACTCCCAGATCATTCTTTGCCATCTGATACGACCAGCCTCCGCCAAAGCACCATCCAATAGAAGCTAGACGATCGGGGATGACATGCACGGTGTCGTTCTCCAGAAAGTTGACAGCTTGTTCAAGATTGGCAAACGCACTTTCCATGTTGTTGCTCACCTCCCCGGCAAGCTCCCTGGCTTTGGCAGGAGTGGCTGCCACCTGCCCCTCATACAGGTCAACTGCCAGGGCTACGTACCCTAACGCCGCGAACATGCGGGCATTCTCCTTTATGGTTTCATTCAACCCCCACCATTCATGGATCAGGATAACGGCGGGATGTTTCTTGTCGTCTTCCGGTCTGACCAGGTAACCCAGGATCGATTTATCGGTTTCGCTATAGGCCGCGTCCTCCGTCACAACAGGTATATCGTGGAGTGGCACAGTCTGCGCGGTGAGCGTAACAACGCCTAAGCATGCCAAGACGAGACCCGTGAAATGGTTGTTCCTGTCTGCTCTCATGTTGTTCCCCCCAGAGTTTGTGGACGCTACTTCGATCCAGAGAATATAGCCACGGGGAGGATGGGCTCAAAATGGACAAATTGACGCAGAGCACCCTTACTTTCCGTGCGAGAATAACTTAAATTATGATATAGGGAAGATCAGAGCACCATGGTCAAGTAAATTGATAAGGAACCGGCTAAAGCATTGAAAATCATTATGGCAATTATTATGGGAGCAGCTATGTTATCGGGCAGTGATATACCTTTAAGCGTTGGGGATGAGGCTCCGGACTTCACCTTGCTGGATGAAAACGGCGATCCCCACACCCTCTCGGATTACAGAGGTCAGCGTGTGGTGGTCTACTTTTATCCCAAGGACAACACTCCAGGATGTATAAAGGAGGCATGCAACTTCAGGGACCACTTTGACGGTTTTGAGAAAGACACGATAAAGGTCTTGGGCATCAGCTATGACACGCCTGAGTCCCATAAGAAGTTTAAGGAAAAATACAGCCTCCCTTTTACCCTGTTGAGCGATCGAAATAAGGACGTGGCGAAAATGTATGGGGCTGGTGGGCTCCTTTATCCAAAGCGCATCACATTTTTGCTTGGTAAGGATGGGAGGATTCTACACATTTACGATAAGGTGTCGGTGACCACTCATGGTCCAGATATTCTACAAAACTTTTCTTCCCGCCAGGTTAAGGAATAGACCCTTCTCTTCCGCCTGCCGGGCTCTTTTTGCCCTTTTAACCCTGATCGCTTCCATATCAGTCAGTTGGGGCCAGTCCCGCTCGCGGGACGGTCCACGGAAAGAGACTGCAATATTCTCCGGATACGTACTCCATGAGGAATCTCGGGAGGCCCTTCCCGGGGCAAATGTCTATTTCGTGGGAACGGAGATGGGCACGGCCACCAATATTGACGGTTACTTCGTTCTGTCTTCCATTCCGCCCAGTCGTTACACTTTGAGAATAACCTATCTTGGTTTTGAACCCGTTGAGGTCCAGATCGTCCTTGGTGAGGAGGAGAACCTCAGGCTCGACTTCGAAATGTTTCCAAGGCCTTTGGAATTCGAAGCTGTGGAGGTGACCGGGGAACGGCTGGAGAGAAGGGCAACCATCCAGGCCAGCCGTGTCAAGTTGAACACCCGGCAGCTTAAGCGGGTACCCCAGATTGGGGAAGCCGATCTTCTGAGAACTCTTCAAGCCTTGCCCGGTGTCCTCACCCCCGCTGAATTCAGTACAGGCCTGGTCATTCGGGGAGGAAATACCGACCAGAATCTGATTCTTCTGGATGGCATTACCGTTTATAATCCGTCTCATCTGGGTGGTCTGTTTTCAAACTTCATCCTGGACGCCATCAAGGAAGCCGATCTTATCAAGGGGGGATTTAACGCCGAGTATGGTGGGCGCCTTTCGGCCGTTTTGAGTGTGAGCAGCCGGGAAGGAAACCAGAAACAGTTTGACGGCAAGGCTTCCATCTCCCTCCTTTCCGCCCAAACCACCCTGGAAGGGGCCATGGGGAAGGGTGCCTGGCTAGTGGCCGCCCGGAGAACGTACTTCGACCAGATCTTCAAGGGAACCGATCTCTATTTTCCTTACTACTTTTACGATCTCCAGGGACACATTTTTCAGGATTTCACGGATAAGGATCGACTCTCCTTCAGTTGGTACGTGGGTAGGGACGATCTTGTGTTTGAAGATTTTAACCTTACAGCGGGCTGGGGAAACAGGACGTTCAGCGCCAACTACAGGAAGCTTTTCGGGCCTAAGCTGGTCTCTCATTGGATGGTGGCCCGGAGCCGGTTTGACACCGTGTTTGATCTGGGGGGCGGATCGGGTGTGGCCAGTATCAATACTATCAATGACATGACTGTCCGCTCTGACTGGACCTACTTCATGAGCCGGCAGAGTCAGGTCCGATTTGGAGTTGAGTTGAAAGACCTCTCGATCCTTTATGAAAGCACATGGCTTGACAGCACCATATTTGACGTGGGACAGTCTCCACTGGAAGGAGCCGTCTATACCAAGGTGAAACGCTGGCTATCTCCCGTATTGATGGTGGAACCGGGGCTCCGGTTGGCGTATTATGAGGAACACCCTACGAAATGGTATCCTGAACCACGGCTGGGTATCAAATACCTGCTCACCTCCGACCGGTACGTCAACGTAGCCACAGGCTTGTACCACCAGTTCATGGAAACGGTGCAGGACGACTTCAATCCGACAATTCTCGATCAATGGTTTGCGGTGGATCCCTCGGTGAAACCCGCCTCTGCCGTCCATTATCTGTTGGGATACGAGGAATACTTCGGTAGCGCCTATCGATTTCAGGCAGAGGTCTATTACAAAATACTGGCGAACATGTTGACCTTTATTGAAAACCGGGCCACAGCGGATGAGGAGATTTCAGACGAATCGCTGGATGACAATTTCGATATCTCTAACGGAGATGCTTACGGCTTTGAACTCTTTCTGCAAAAAGAGTTCGGCCGTCTGAACGGCTGGCTCAGCTACGCCTATTCTGTGGCCAGGAAGAGGCTTCATGGGAGGGAATACTTCACAAACTGGGACAGGAGACATGCTTTCAACATTATTGGAAACTTTGGTTTATCCAGGAAGTGGGACTTGAGTCTACGGTGGACATACCAGACCGGCCAGCCTTACACGGCCATTCTCGCCTACTATTTTGAAAAACTTCCCTGGGAACCGGAACCGTTCTACCGATCCATCCCCGGAGAGCGGAATGCCATGAGATATCCTCCTTATCATCGGTTGGACCTGGGGGCCGTACGACACTTTAAAGTCTGGGGTGTAAAAGTGGATCTCCTCGTTCAGGTGGTGAACAGTTACTGGCGAAAAAACGTATTTCGCTATCTCTATCACTTCGGCGATACCCACAACGGAATTGACGATGATCATGATGGCAGAATTGATGAAGCAGACGAAGGCATCCCTCAACGGATACCCATCACTGTCTTCCCCATCTTGCCAAGTATCGGCGTGGAGATTGATTTTTGACGTAATGCGTAACTCGTAACGCGTAATTCGTGATGCGTAAAACCCCCAAACGCCACCTCAATCCTTGGCCCTCTTTTATCTTTTATCCTTTTACTTTTATCTTGGTCCTTGGCTCTTGCTTCTTGGTTTCCTGTGAGCCGTCTGTAGAGGAAAGCATCTATGAAGAAAAGCTGGTGGTCTTTGGTAACCTGATTGCCGATTTGCCTGTCATCGATACTGTTTTTGTTTCCCTTTCGTACCAGATTGAGGAACCCCACGAACAGGAAACAAAATGGATTGCTGATGCAGACGTAGTGCTTTCGGATGGCAAGAGTTCTTTCCCGCTGTCTCCGGTACCGGGGAAACCGGGTCGGTACCTTGATCTGACCTTTTCACACATTGTTCAACCGGGGACAACCTATCGACTGAATGTCACATGGGAAGATCACGAGGTGGGCGCCGCGACCGCGGTACCCGATGCGTTTTCCCTGGCAAGTATATCATCGTCGGAATGGAAGTGTGGCGGAGAGTCCGTAGTTGTTCCCGCCATCGATTTGCGTGAAGGGGAAAACAGTCCCGAAAAGATCGAGCACGCTCTGATGACAAAAGATTTCACTATCCTCGCCATGGATACGGTGATTTATCGAGAAGGGGACTGCTGGTCCACCAGTTTTGCCTCCATTCCTCTGTTTATCCTTAGGTGGGAGTCGGACTACGAACCGGGACTCATACGAATTATCAGCCTGGCACTGGATGATACGGCTACCAATGCCATTGTGGACACGTCTCTTTCAGGGACAGCCTTTAAGGGACCCATGTATCGGGATACAGATGGCAACTACTACCGTCCCAATCCCTTCGTCTGGAACGCCAAACAACAGGAACAGCACATAAACTGGATCTATTTCAACTACTACGGTCCCCATCTGATGACAGTTGTGGCCACCGATCAGAGTGCTCATGATTACTTCCAGGGAGACCCCTTCCGAATAAACCAGTACGTCCTTCCCAACGGAAATATTGAAGGAGGATATGGCCTTTTTTCATCCGCGTATGCCCGGAGCTTTTTCGTCTATGTCGCCCCAGATGAACCGTAGACCCCTTTTCGCGATCGGTACCACCGGCATGGTTGCCACAGCGGTCATCTGGGTTCTAGCCGTCTACGTGGAACGGTGGCTGGGAATCTCCCCAATAGAGATGGGCGCTACTTTCAGATGGATTTTCTTTACCCTCTTTGCCGCGGATTTTTCAGCTACGGTCCTGTGGAGCCTCGTGGTTCTGGCCCCATCGAGGCGGGAGACAAAGTTGATGACTGCGGGGCCGTATCGCTGGGTTCGCCACCCCCTTTACTCTGCGATAATCTTCAGCGGAACAGGAATGGTGGCCATCTGGCACCGATCATGGGCCGTGATTTTCTCTGTGATCATCATTAACTTTTTCTGGACATGGCATGTGAGAAAGGAAGAAAGGGATATGCTGATGAGATTCGGGGAGGAGTACCGGGAGTACATGAGGTCTACCGGTCAGTTTTTTCCGAGATTCAGACCTTTGGAGTCTGACCGAGACTAACGGTGATACAGGATGTCAAAACCGCTGGAGATTTGATTTCCTTCAGAATTATCTTAGTGATGGGTTATCGAATCCATCAAACTTGTGCTGAGCGTACCGGGTGAGCAGTAAAAGGAAACTTGTTTGGATTACCCTCTTCGCCATTTGCTTTGGCCTCGTGGAGGCGGCAGTCGTTGTATACCTTCGGAATATCTACTACTCCGAAGGATTCGAGTTCCCGCCAAAGATACTTCCCGCCCACATCCTTCGCACGGAAGCTATCCGGGAGGGGGTCACCATAATAATGCTCATTGCCATGGGGGTTCTGGCCGGGAAAACAGCTCTGGCCAGATTCGGTGCGTTCTTGATAGGTTTTGGTGTCTGGGACATGTTTTACTACATCTGGTTGAAAATCTTTCTGGACTGGCCGGAGACCTTATTGGACTGGGATATTCTATTCCTGATTCCGACACCGTGGGCCGCACCCGTTCTGGCACCTCTGCTGGTATGCATCGGGCTCATCGTGTGTGGAACCATATTGTTCGACCGGGAAGAGCGGGGGCAGCCCGTTAAGGTTACCGTTGTTGATTGGACCGTAGGGGGGTTCGCCGCCGCAATCATTATCTTATCCTTCCTCATGAACAATGGAACATCCAAGCCAGGCAAATTTCCGTGGTGGTTTTTTCTCCTGGGCCTGGGAGTGGGACTCATCTACTTTCTCTGGCGCTTCTTGGAAAGCACGAAAGGAAAAGAGGTTCACGACCCGTCGCAGACTCGGAGCGAGTGAAGCTCCGCCCCCGACATCTCGTCTTTCCTGCAGATACAAACCTCTCCAAGAAAGTTCTGACGCTGGCCCTGCCTGTCATTCTTGGCAACCTCAGTCGTGTTTTGATGAACGTGGTCGACGTGGCCATGGTGGGCCGTCTTGGAGCCCAGGCGCTGGCTGCCGTGGGTATGGGGAGTGTTCTTATCTGGACAGTTCTCAGTTTCGCGTACTCCTTTCGAACGGGCGTCCAGACAATCGCTTCTCGCAGGCTTGGAGAACAGAGATTTGAGGGATGTGGCGCGGCCCTGAATAACGGACTCCTTTTCGCCGGTGCTGCAGGAGTTGCCTTGTCATTGGGGGGTTATCTCTTAACTGGCCACCTTATCGGTTTCCTTCTAGACGACCCCCATGTGCTTCCCATGTCGATAGAATATACGAAATGGTCCTTCCTGAGCGTCTTCTTTGTTGCCGTGGGGTATGCCTATCAGGGATTCTTCAATGGAATCGAACGAACGGGCGTCCACATGGAGGTAACCATCGCTTCCAATATTGTGAATGTCTATCTGAATGCGGGCCTGATATTCGGCAGTGACAACCTTTCCCGCCTTCTTGCCGCGACACCGCTTGGGGACCTTTCCTTTCTCGCCAATCTTTGGACCCCGTTTCACTTCCCGGCACTGGGAGTGAAAGGCGCTGCACTGGCCACCCTTGTGGCTTCCACCTGGATGATGTTCCATTACATGTTTCGAGGTTTCACCCGGGACTTCAGGACAAAATATGGAATATTTCGTGGTATGTTCGACCGCCAGGTATCGAAACGGATCGTATCCATCGCTCTGCCCCAGGGACTTCAGCAAGTGGGAGTGATGATGGTGTTCGTTCTCTTCTTCAAGATCACCGCTCTGGTGGGAACACGCGAAGTGGCAGCTACTGAGGTTGTCTTTACCATCATGCAGATGTCGTTCCTTCCCGCGGCAGGATTCGGCATCGCCTGCGCAACCCTGGTGGGAAAATATCTGGGTGAACAAAACCCAGATCTTGCCGAGGTGAGCATGTTGGAATCGGTACGCTGGTCTATCATTTTTATGGGAAGTATGGGACTCATTTTCCTTCTCTTCCCACACGTGATCCTCCCCTTTTTTACGAACGATCAGACGGTGATCCAGCTTGGATCGGTGGCACTGCGGATCCTTGGGATAGTGCAGTTTGCGGATGCCATCGGAATGACCCTCTGGTTTGCACTTTCCGGAGCCGGAAATACAAAGTATCCCGCGGTGGTGGAAATGCTCATCGCGTGGTTTTTTTTCTTACCCACTTGCTATATCACCACCGTCAAACTCAATTCGGGAATCCTCGGCTCCTGGATTAGCTACGGTCTCTATATCGCCATTTATGCCACGGCGATCACCTGGAAGGTCCTCCGCGGGGACTGGAAGGAAATCAGCATCTAAGAGCTCCCCGATCTCGTTCAGGCATTATTTTTCACATTTGTTATAATATGCGCTATGTCATATATTTATTGCGCGGATTGGAGAGGAATTCCAAGATGGACTGATCTATACGTGGTTAAACTGCGTGACTGCTTCTTCCATGATAAGGTGCCTTTTAGGATATGTGCGACTGAGGCGGTTCCTGAGGATACTGTCCCGGTTAATAATGGTGACAGGAGCTCCTCTGTGGGCCGAAACCGTCCTATCTGCGGGGGATATCGCCATTGTCGGGTTCAACTGTGACAATCCCGATGAATTTGGATTTGTCACAGTGGTGGACCTTGAGCCCGGTACGCAGTTATACTTCACCGACAGCGGAATTACCTCCAGCGGAACATTCCGCGGGAATGAAGGAGCGGTAAAATATACCGTTCCGGTCGGGGGTGTGACTGCTGGTACCGTTATTGTGTATCCTTCGTCTCAGGGGGATTTTTCGAGTGCCAATGATTCTAGCGTTGGGACCAATGGTATGTCCCTCTCCAGCACAGGTGATCAGATCATCGCGTTTCAAGATTCAAGCAGCAACCCGGTATTCATTTATGCCTTTAACAGCGAGGGGACCGAATGGCAAACAGATGCCACCAATTCTAATGAAAGTGCTATTCCCCCCGGCCTTGCAGACGGCTTATCAGCCCTCGCCATCGTTGAAAAGGATAATGGTTACTACAGTGGTTCAACCACGAGTGGAACGAAATCGGCCCTGCTTTCCGCCATTTCGAATTCCGACAATTGGACGACAAGCAATGAGAGGATTGATAAAGGTAATTGGCCCATTTCCTTTAGTGTAGCACTGCAGGTCGGGAATACGACAGTTCAATTCTCTTCCTCGTGGGGAATAGTCTCTGAGGGTCGCGGTACATACGGGATTGAGGTCTCCATCACCGCTGAAGATGACAGCCTTGCCACCACGGCGGACGTAGCTCTCATAGGCGGGACAGCTACAAATGGCAGCGATATGTCTACCTTCACCACACAAAGGGTGACTTTTCCGGCAGGAATCTCGGATAACCGGACTGTCACTCTGACTGTTACGGATGATTCTGAATTTGAAAGTGATGAAACGTCTATTTTCGAGCTTCAGAATGTGAGTGGAAACAGTTCGGCCCAAAGGGGAAGTATCACCCGGTTCACCCTTACCATTCAAGATAACGATGCCCCCGTGGTTCTGATTAACGAAATCCTTGCAGACCCGGCCAGCGGCACTCCCGGTGATAGCAACGGGGACGGGACAAGGGACGGCAGCGACGACGAGTTCATTGAGCTGGTGAACCATCACGGCTCCACGGTAAACGTTGGCTCATGGACATTGTCCGACAAAGGGGCTGTTCGCCATACCTTTCCGGACAACACGATCCTTCCAGATGGTGGAGCCATCATCGTCTTTGGAGGGGGCTCACCAACCGGCAGTTTTGGCAACAGTCCGGTTCAAACGGCATCGGAGGGTCAGCTCTCTCTGAACAATGGTGGTGACAGTGTCGTCTTGAAGGCCTCAAACGGAGCCAACGTGACGCTCTTTGCCTACGGAACCGAGGGCGCCGATGATCAATCGCTTACACGCGATCCGGACATTAGCGGCTCTTTTGTGAAACATGGGCAGGCGTCCGGGGCAGACGGGAGATTATTTTCCCCTGGCACAAAAGTGAATGGCCAGCGTTTCGTCGGTGTTACCATCCACGAGTCTTCTGGTGGAACAACGGTCATGGAAGGGGGAACGACTGACACATATACCCTGGAGTTGGAATCACGACCCAGGGCGAATGTTACTGTCACCATATCCCCGGATAGCCAGACAACAGTGAATGCCGAGTCGCTGACGTTTACGGCATCAGACTACGACGCAATACAGACTGTTACGGTTTCTGCCATGGATGACAGAAAGATCGAGGGCCTTCACAGTAGTATGATCACCCACAGCGCTACCAGCATCGATCCCAGTTACGATGGTATTATCGTAAGCAATGTAACGGTGACCGTTCTGGACAACGATGAGGCCGGTGTCAAGATTACGCAATCCGACGAGGGGACCGAAGTCACCGAGGGAGGCTCTACGGATAGTTACGCACTGGACCTGGCCTCGGCTCCAATATCCGACGTTCATATAACGACAGGTGTGACTGACGACGAAGTGACAGTTTCCGACTCGTCGGTGACATTTACGGCGTCAAATTATGGGACACCCCAAACTATTACCGTGATGGCAGTAGATGACAGCTCTTATGAGGGAAGGCACAGTGGCGTTATCACTCATACGGCAACGAGTGATGATACCGATTACAACGGGATTCCCGTTAACGATGTTTGGATAAGTATTACCGATAACGACGTGCCAGAAATTGTGATTAATGAAATCCATTACGATCCCGGGAGCGCACAGGGAAGTGATAGTGATTACGAGTTTTTGGAGCTGTACAATCGGGGAAGCCAAACGGTTAATCTGGCGGAGTGCACTTTTCGGGAGGGCATTAGCCATGTTTTCATGTCATCGGACTCTATCGCCGCTGGGGGATTCCTTCTGATGGCAAAAAATGGGGCGACCTATTCAGGGAGTATTCAATGGACAGCCGGTAATCTGATAAATGACGGGGAAGCTGTTGTTCTAATTACCTCCCACGGTGACCTGGTGGATTCTGTCACCTACGACGATGCCACACCGTGGCCACCATCTGCGAATGGTGGTGGACCCTCCCTTGAACTGATTGATCCTTTCCTGGACAACGGTCTCGCCTCAAGCTGGAGGCAGAGCCGACTCGACGGAGGCAGTCCGGGAGAGGCTAACAGCCGGAATCGAACCCCGGAGGCTTTGGCCGATGCATACGCTGTAGATGAAGACAGTACTCTTCCGGTTTCAGCTCCTGGCGTGCTTGATAATGACTATGACGGGGACGCCGATGTGCTGTGGGCATCCCTGGTCGGAGATGTATCTCATGGCGCGCTCACATTTAACCCTGACGGTTCCTTCGAATATGAGCCCGATGCGGATTTCTTTGGCCGTGACACCTTCACTTATTTTGCCACGGATGGGATCGAAAACTCACCAGTGGCGAAGGCGACCCTGACTACTCTTCCTGTGAACGATTCGCCTCTCTTAGCGCCCATCTCTGATCCAGAGATCATCCTGGAGGACGCAGGGGAACAGAGGATTGAAATAGGAGGAATTTATCCGGGGGCTGAGAACGAGACTCAGCTGCTCATGGTCACGGCAGTATCGGGTGATCATGAACTCTTGTCAGATCCTCAAGTGGATTATTCCAGCCCCGATTCCTTGGGATCTTTAACGTATGCGCCCTTGGCAAATGCGAACGGTGCCGTGGTTATCGAGGTAAAGGTGAAAGATGATGGAGGAACAGAAAATGGAGGGATTGATTCGTCACTGGTCACATTCACAGTGACCGTGGCAGCCGTCGATGACACTCCATCTGTTGAGCTTGGCGAGGTTGTGATGGTGGAAGACAGTTCGATCACCCTTTCCCTCCCGGACACGGATGCGGAAGGGGACAGTCTCACTTATAGTAATGTTTCCGTGGACACGGACCGGGTGAGTGCCACACTCGAGGAGGATACAACGGGTTTCCACCTCTCAATAGTTCCGTTAGCGAACTGGCATGGAACGGCACATGTCTCCTTTATGGTAAGTGACGGTTCAACGGGCGTGATGGAATCGTTCACACTGGTGGTGACATCAGTGAATGATGGCCCCGCCCCTTTCAATCTGGTATGGCCAGAAGACAGTATGGTAGTCCAGATTACCCCCGGTATGTTGTCTCAGCCGCTGGTATTTGCGTGGGAAGAAACGCATGACGTGGACGGAGACACCGTCAGCTACGACCTGGTCTCAACGGATACCCTCTCGTTTCTCACCACCGAGGGAATTGTCGACCATTCCTGGGGGGTGACCTACGATGAAATCGTCAGGCGGATGGAGGGCGCGGGCATAGTCGGCGGGACATGGAATGTCATTTCGACGGACGGAAATCTTGAAACGGAGGCGGCGAATGGTCCTTATAGACTGACTCTCGATGCGACGACAGTGGAGATACACGAAAGAAGCCAACTTATGCCCAAAGAGTTTGCTCTCAAGCAGAACTATCCCAATCCATTTAATCCTACCACAACGGTCCGGTACCACATTCCGCAGACAGCCGTCATTCGCGGGGAGATTTATGATCTAACTGGACGGAGAGTGAGAATGTTGATATCCGGTCGTCACGAACCGGGGATACATCGTGTCAACTGGGACGGAAGTGATGATCTGGGCAGTGCGTTGCCATCGGGCATTTACATATTCAGGATCGTGGCCACGGATCCCGACGCAAAAAAGGTAGAATTTTCAGGGGCATGTAAACTTGTCATCCTGAAGTAGAGACAGAGGATCAAACAAGTAGCAAGTAACCAGTTAACCAGTCAACCAATCACCAGCAGGAGGTTATGTCATCATCTGAAGAATACTTTTGGCCTGTGATTTTGTCAGTCCGAGCATTCGATGCGCCAGAGGTTTTCCATCCTCCAGAATCGGCTCCAGCTGGTCGAGACTGGGCCTTTCCGTATTCTCGAAGAAGAGGCCCGTGTATATCTCATCACCCCAGATCATCGCCTTCTCGCACGCGGTTTTCCAGTCGCTGGGATCATGTCCTTCGTCTTCCAGGTGCAGTACCCGCTGTTTGAAGAAGGCGTGGGTATTCTCATGATTAAACGTCACGCATGGACTGAAAATATCGATCAGCGCAAAGCCTCTGTGCCGGATGCCCTTCTTGATCAGGTCCACAAGGTGTTTGCCCTCACTGCTGTAGGCTCGGGCCACGAACGTGGCCCCGTTCATGATGGCGGAAGTAATAGGATTAACAGGGAACTCAACACTGCCGAAGGGGGTACTTTTTGTCTTCATTCCCCTGCTGCTGGTGGGGGATATCTGTCCAGTGGTGAGTCCATAGATCTGGTTATTCATCACCAGGTAGGTGAGATCGACGTTTCTCCGAGCCGTGTGCACGAAATGGTTACCGCCTATGCCATACCCGTCTCCGTCCCCCCCTGTGGCGATGACTGTCAGGTTGTGATTCGCGAGCTTGGCACCTGTGGCAACGGCTAACGGCCGGCCATGGAGCGTATGCATGCCATATGTATTCAGAAATCCGGGAAGGTTCGACGAGCATCCAATTCCGCTCACCACCAATATCTCGTGGGGATAAAGTCCCAGCTCAGAACTCGCCTTTTTCAGGGCAGTGAGCACCCCAAAATCCCCGCACCCTGGACACCAATCCGGGTCTACCTTTCCTTTGTAGTCCTTGGGCGATAGTCTGACCTCCGCGTCCATTTTTTCTTGCTCAAGTACGGTGATTTCAGTCATCTGTTTTGCCTCTCTATACTAAAAGTTCGTGCTCAGGAACGTATTTCTTCGTTTTCCCAGATAAGATCGCCTTCACGCCGTCTGTGATGTGATGTGGCATGAACGGTTCACCGTCGTATTTGCGAATGTGTCCATCCACATCGACACCTGTTTCACTCCGCATGTAGCGATAAAAGAGACCCGAATAGTTGTTCTCCACGATAATCGTCTTCTTGCAGCCAGCAAGAATTCCGATCACCTCCGTGGCGTGAAAAGGGACGATCCACTTGATATGTAAATGATTGGCAACGATGCCTTGGTCGTTGAGCTGCTGGATTGACTCGTTGATCACTCCGTGAGTTGAGCCCCATCCGATCAATGTGATATCGGACTCTGGACCTTCTAAACGTGGCCTATCGACCTCCTTGTCAACGTCAGCCATCTTTCGCATGCGTTTCTCCATCATCAGCTTCCGTTTTCCCGGGTTTGTAAACTCGTCACTAATGAGAACCCCGTCCTCGTCCTGTTCATCGGTAGCCACCACATGGCTGTACCCCTTGAGTCCGGGAAGGGCTCGAGGGGAGATCCCACTTTTCGTGATCTTATAACGCATGTAGCTGTTGGACGGTGCCGGCTCGGTGATCAACTCCCCCCGGTCAATCTCGGGCTGGAGATTGATAAGGTCAGGATCGATAGTAGACGTTTCATCGGCCGAGAATTCGTCTGAAAGGAGGATGCCGGGACACTGGTATTTATCCACCAGGTTAAACAGTTGGGGAATCGTATCAAAGGCGTCCAGGGGATTCTTGGGCGCCACGATAATGCGTGGATAGTCCCCCTGACTCGCCCCCAGTGCCTGCCAGAGGTCTCCCTGTTCGGTCTTTGTGGGAAGACCCGTGGAGGGCCCCCCTCTTTGAGTGTTCACGATGACCACGGGTATCTCCATCATGCCGGCACTTCCTATTGCTTCCGTCATGAGGGCGAACCCCCCTCCCGATGTGGCACACATGGCGCGGCATCCGGAATGGGCCGCTCCGATGATCATGTTGATAACACTGATCTCATCCTCCGCCTGACGAACCATGATGTCGAGGTCCCGGGCATGCTGAGCCATCCAGTGGAGAATCCCGCTTGCAGGGCTCATGGGATATGCAGCATAAAACTTCACTCCGGCGGCGGCGGCGCCCATGGCAATTGCATCGTTTCCTCTCCATATGGCCAAGGGCTTTGATCCCGTGGGTACGCTGGCCGGATAGGGCTTAAAGTTTTCTCCTGTGTAGCCATAGGCGGCTTTCGCTACGTTCACGTTGGCGTTTACCACCTCCTCCCCTTTCCTCTTGAAATACTCATTCAGTACTGATTCCAGGGTCTCAAAACCCATTCCAAGAAGATTTACCACGGCAGCAATTGCTACTGTATTCTGGACCAGCTTGTTCCGGTCGTTGTTCGACAGCACTTTAACGGGCATAGGGCAGAATTGTATGCCGTCATTCGCTTCCCCGGGTTTTATGGTGTCACTGTTATAAATCACCCACGTGCCGGTACTCATATGTTTGAGATGCCGGTCCATGGTGTCCTGATTGAGAGCAATGAGGACATGGAACGTGTCTCCATGATTTCGCACTTCCGTATCGCTGGCACGCACGGTGAGAAAACTGTGGCCGCCTCGAATAATCGATTGATAGGCATTATGAGCAAAAAAGTAGAGGCCGCTGCGAGCAAAAATCTTTGCCAAAATATTGCCGGGAGTCGCGATCCCCTGCCCTGCCGCCCCTCCGACGGCGATTACAAAATCAAATTTCCGTGAGCTCATGAGTAGATTACTCCTTACGAGTGGGCTCCCGAGAGAGACCGCGCTCCTTCATTAATATAATCGGACCAATTTCGTCCCCCGGCGCCGGCTAAATTAATACAGGGATGTTCTTATGTCAAAAGGCAATTGCGAAGTCGATTTTACGCTCGCACCGATCGTCTGATAGTGCCATAATGGTGACTCCTCGATAAGTTAAATACATGTAAGTTCTTAGTCCATAATATTGGAATTAAGGATCTGATTTCATGATACGGTCTATCATCTGCATTTTCGTCCTTCAACTCTTGGGCAAAGCTCAGAATCCGGACATTTCGTCCAGGCTTGTCGCCGACGGTTTTGTGAAGCCCATATACGTCACGTCCCACCCGCAAGACGCCGGGCAGCTCTTTGTGCTGGAGCAAAAGGGAATCATCAAGATTGTCCAGGATGGAGAGGTTGTCTCAAAACCGTTTTTGAACATCACCGACCGGGTACATAATCCCATCACGCCCGGAGATGAACGTGGACTATTAGGGCTCGCATTTCACGGGGATTATGAACGAAACGGCTATCTTTACGTCAATTATGTGAATAAGAAGGGTGAGAGTATCATATCCAGGTTTGAGACTTCCCGGCGTTCCCGTGAGGTGGATCCCACGTCAGAAAGTGTTCTGATTAGACTGGCACAACCCTTTTCCAATCACAACGGAGGTCACCTGGCTTTTGGCCCAAAGGATGGATATCTCTACATCGCTTTAGGAGATGGAGGGAAGTTGGGTGATCCTTTCAATCACGCACAATCTCTCGATAATCTTTTCGGAAAGATTCTGAGGATTGATGTAGACGGAAGTGGGCCCTACGGAATACCACCGGATAACCCGTTTGCGAATAACCCGGAAGTGAGGGAAGAGATCTGGGTGTACGGTTTGCGCAATCCGTGGCGGTTTTCCTTCGACCGGGCCACGGGGGACATGTACATAGGCGACGTTGGACAGGATACCTGGGAGGAAATAGATTTTCAATCATCAAAAAGTCCCGGTGCCGAAAACTACGGTTGGCGCATTATGGAAGGTAATCACTGCTACGACCCGCCAGCGGGCTGCGGCCAGGCGGGCCTCATAAAACCGATCTGGGAATATTCCAACGATGCTGATTATATGCGCACTCTGACTGGAATGTCCCAGCCTGAAGTCAACGGCTGTTCAGTGACGGGGGGCTACGTTTACCGGGGTAAACGCCTTCATGATCTTCAAGGTACGTATTTCTTCGCTGACTATTGTTCCGGTAACATCTGGAGTTTCCAATTGAATGATAACAGGGTCACCAATTTCCGCGATAGGACCCGTGAGATCAATTTAGGTGGTGGGGAGTATACGACCTACGTCTCTTCCTTCGGAGAAGATGCCCTGGGAGAACTATATGTCGTTGATTATAATGGAGGCGTATACAAGATCGTTCCGGCGGAATAACCAAGGTGTTTGAATTACGGACACCCGTGAGTACTTTGCGTAGAAATCATTTTCACTACCCAAGCGTGAGCTTCAACTCTCAGACCTGGAAGCAAGGATTCGATCCGACGGCAAGACAGTGGGCAGATGGAGGATCAGTAGGGGATTGTCGGCATGTTTACCTGCGTATCAGAGCAAGGGCTATGGATTTTACCGGGGAGATTTCAACGGGTTGGCCGTTCGGTACAGGCAGTGTGGACACAAGTAGAGATCCGGGTCAGCACGTTTGGACTTATGAACCTAAGCAGAAGGAGGATATCATGAGTGATAGCGTTTACAAGATTGTAGACCTTGTGGGAACGAGCGAAAGCTCCTGGGAGGATGCGGCAAGAAACGCGGTGGAGACCGCCAGCAAAAGTCTCAAGGATTTGAGAATTGCAGAAGCCACCAAGCTGGACATGAAAATCGAGAACGGCAAGGTAGTTTCCTACCGGGCCAGGGTCAAGCTTTCGTTCAAGTATGAATCCGGGAAATAACTTCCCCGTTCATACCCTTTTATTCCCGCCATCTAGCCGAAATTCTCGATCGGTACTCTCTTTCATGTGAGAATCACACCACTGGAGGTTTTTCATGGGATTTATGAAACCTGACTTCCATCAGTTCTCAGAGGACAGGATGCTGCACCGCTCCGCAGACTTTTTGTGCAGCATGAAATTGAGGCGAAGCGTGAGAGATTTTTCGGGCAAGTCTATTTCTTTCGACGTCATAAAGAACATCGTTATGACAGCGGCCTCAGCGCCGTCCGGAGCCAACAAGCAACCTTGGACTTTCGTCATTGTAAAGGACTCGAAAATTAAGAAAGAAATTCGGATGGCAGCCGAAAAGGAGGAAAAGGAGAATTACGAGCACCGCTTCACAAGAGAGTGGCTGGAAGACTTGAACCTGTTTGGGACCGACTGGCACAAGGAGTTCTTGGAAAAGGCCCCGTACCTTATTGTCGTTTTCAAACACAGTTATGACAACGTGAATGGAAAGCATCGGAAGAATTACTATGTCAACGAATCTGTAGGTATCGCCGTGGGTTTCCTGTTGACCGCAATCCACAACGCGGGATTGGTTGCGTTAACCCACACTCCGAGTCCCATGGGATTTCTCTCAAAAATCCTGAGAAGACCGCCCAATGAAAAACCCTATCTGCTCATTCCTGTAGGCTATCCTGAGGACGATGCGGAAGTGCCCATCATAACAAAGAAGAGCTTCCAGGAGGTGGTAGAGGTCTGCTAGAGGGTCCGCTATTCAAGAACACGTATGTTTCTTGACCGACACATATCTTTAAGAATTGTGGGCCACACGGTAACGCTCACCTCCCCAAGATGGGCTTTCTTGAGCAAGAGCATGTAGGTTCGCGATTGTCCAATCCCTCCTCCCACACAGAGAGGAATTTCATTATTCAGGAGAGCCTGATGATAGGGCATTTTGAGGAAATGCTGTTGTTTCGTGATTTCCAGCTGTTTTCTGAGAGTCTCGGCGCTGACTCTAATACCCATGGATGTTAGTTCGTGACGTCGGCGGGTGATCGGGTTCCAGACCAGGATGTCACCGTTTAGACCATGCATGGGCCGTCCGTCTTCCGAGGTGGTTTCTGTGACCCAGTCATCGTAATCGGCTGCCCTCATTTCGTGGGGATAACCGTCTTTTAGCGTCCAGCCTATCCCATAGATAAATATGGCCGGGTATTCCTTCAGGATTTCAGTCTCCCGGGCTTTGCGAGCCAGCTCCGGGTACCGGTCGAGAATATCCTCCGCGTGAAGGAACGTTAACTCCTCTGGCAAACCGGGATATCTGTCCGTTTTCAACTGTGGATACATCTCCTGGACAAACGTCTCGGCCCCCTTGAGAACTTTCCATAACTTTTTGACAATAGCGGTGAGGAAGTCCAGGTTGCGTTGTTCCTCTGCGATTACCAGCTCCCAGTCCCACTGGTCCACATACGCGCTGTGATCGTGGTCGAGAAAATAGTCTTTTCTTACCGCTCTCATATCGGTACAAATTCCCTCTCCCGCTTCCATTCCAAATTGTTTTAGGGCCACCCTCTTCCATTTGGTGGCAGCTTGAACAATTTGGGCATCGATGGGATGCTTGTCGTAATCATTGGAGATATGGAACTGAATGGGGGCACGCGACCCGTCGCGGTCCAGATAATCGTTCACACCGCTTTGTACATCGACGATGAGAGGGACCTGTACCATCGTGAGATTGAGTTTTTTGCACAGGTTCTCCTCAATATAGTTCTTCAGAGCGTAGAGCGCTTTCATGGTCTCTTTTGGGGTGAGTAGTGATTGATATTCTTCGGGCAGGATTTTTTCCAGTTCATCATAATCCCCGATTCCTGGTCCGGCAAGATCATCCTTTTTCGATGGTGATGTCATAGCGCCTCCATAAAGTTGTTTTCGTATGCTTTAGTGGGTAGATGTTCGTGGGATATCTACAAAGTTTACGAATAATCAGCTTACAGGAACAAATGTCCTCGTACTCAGAAGAAGAATGTAAAATCTTATGCGATTGTCGGCCACGTTCTCCTCGTAAGGTCATCCAGGCCGTAATTTCTTCCGTACTTCTTCCCGACTAAATCGGGATATCAACAGAAGCTCCGGTTGAATCCCGCCCGGGCGGGACCCGCCCGTGTCCGCTGGAGCCACGGTGATCCGTGAAACTCGCCCGCCCCATTTTTCTTGCTGTCCATTTTTCGTCCTTTTCTTGCGTAAGAAAAGGACAGGAAAAAGGCACCGGGTATTCAGTGAATAAATGGAAACCCATCAACAAACCGGCTATAATAAGACCACAAATTTCTACATGCTTCGGCAGTCAGACTTTCACTAAGCCGGCCGGATATTGCCACCCATATTCCTTGAATCTCATTCCGGTGACGATTAGACTTAGTGGCACAGTCGGGAGGGCTGCATGAAAAAATCCCGCGAGGGTCGTGACTGGGAACAGTACTATCAAGAGGAAGAGGTTGAATCAATGCCCTGGTTCCATCCCCGGCTCGACCATGATCTCGAGAATGCGCTGGCACGATTCAACATTCGGTCGGCCGCTGTGCTGGATCTTGGAACGGGCCCCGGAACCCAGGCTATTGCCCTGGCAAAGATGGGTTTTCAGGTTACTGCCACTGATGTTTCGAAAACGGCTGTGGCCAAGGCGAGAGCAAGGTCTCTACAAAAGGGAGTTTCCGTCCATTTTGTGCATGATGACATTCTCAAAACAGGACTGGAAAGGGAATTTGATTTTGTTTTCGACCGCGGTTGCTTTCATGTCCTTGAACCTCATGACAGGCCAACATACGTTGAGACCGTCCACGATCTGATCAGGCCTGAAGGTTTTTTGTTCCTCAAATGCTTCAGTCGCCTGGAACCGGGTGAGGAAGGTCCGAACCGGTTCAGTCCTCACGAGATTCGGGAACAATTTCAATCTTCCTTCAGGGTCGAATCAGTCAAGGAATCGAAGTTCATGGGGAATAGACGTCCGTACCCCAGAGCGTTGTTTTGTCTGATTCAGAGGGTTTGAGGGACTCGGGTCATAAGACTATTCGAAGAGGGCCTTATACTTTCCGTACCCCTTTTCTTCCAACTCCTCTTTTGGGATAAACTTAAGGGCCGCTGAATTGATGCAATAACGTAGTCCGGTCGGATTGGGGCCATCGTTGAATACGTGGCCAAGATGGGAATCGGCCTGCACACTTCTTACTTCCGTTCGCAGCCTGAGCAGGCTTCTGTCTTCTTTTTCCACCAGGGCATCGGAGTCAAAGGGTTTCGTAAAACAGGGCCACCCCGTTCCGGAATCAAATTTGTCCAGAGAGCTGAAAAGAGGTTCCCCGGAAACAATGTCCACATAGATCCCTTCCTTTTTGCTGTCCCAGTATTCATTATCGAAGGGTCTCTCTGTTCCTGATTCCTGGGTAACTGTATACTGCAGGGAAGTTAACTGCTTCTTTAGCTCTTCATCGGACGGTTTTTGGAACCCGGAAGTTTTCTTCAGAGATTTCCCCCACGTTTTCTCAAGGTATTCATCCCGACCAGAGCCCTTTCTGTACTGTTTGTATCCCACTGTATGTTTTTTGTAATAGTCCTGGTGATAGTCTTCTGCTTTCCAGAATTTGGAGTAAGGGAGAATTTCGGTAACGATGGGCTGGCTAAATCGTCCTGACTTCCCGAGCTCATGTTTTGATTCCTCCGCCAGCCGCTTCTGTTCCTGGTCGTGGTAGAAAATGGCCGTTCGGTACTGAGAACCCCTGTCTGCGAACGAACCTCCTGCATCCGTGGGATCAATTTGTCTCCAGAAAACATCAAGAAGTTCTGAAAAACTGACCTTGTGGGGATCGAAGATAATTTGAGCCGCTTCAGTGTGACCCGTGTTGCCAGTAGACACTTCCTCATACGTGGGGTTTTCCTTGTGTCCGCCGGAATACCCGGCAATGACTTCCTTTACTCCATCAAGACTTTCAAACGGATGCTCCATGCACCAGAAGCAACCGCCAGCGAGGGTGGCCTTCCTAAATCTGGCAGAATCGTTTTCCATTTTGGAACTCTCCTTTTGCTTCTCTCCACCGGTCGCGTCGGAGCCCCCCATTGCTACAAGAAGCAGACTAATGGTGAACCAGCTTATATTTTTCATTTCCGAGCCATACCGCAAACTGAGCACCGCGCTAAAATAAAGGAAAAGATAAAGCAGAACCAGGGGAATTCTTCCCCACCCATTGACTGCCCTGTCCTAGAAGCAGTGGTGCCGGACAAAAGCGAATAAATGTAGTTGACTCTTTCCCTGAAAATGTGGATTTTTGATTCTCCATTTACGAGGGTGTGAGGTCAACAAGAAAAGAGAAGATAAGAACCATGCGGTTCTCCGTATCCGTACTCACAGGGTTCATGAAAAGGAGGCTCATATGAAGCCGCTCAGATTCTATGTCGTTTCGAGTTTACTGTTGATTACCTTAACCATTCCGGGGATGGTACTCGGCCAGGGAGTCACCACCGCCAGCATAAACGGTCTCGTCACAGACGAAAAAGGCGAATCCCTTACCGGGGCAAACATAGTTGTGGTTCATGAACCCAGCGGCACCCAGTATGGAGCCGTCGTCAGAATCGGTGGTCTGTTTGATCTACTGAATCTTAGAGTTGGTGGCCCATATACGGTTACGGCGTCTTTTATCGGTTACCAAACACGTAAGGAAGAAAATGTTTTTGTGAGCTTGGGGCAGACGGTAAGGCTCGACTTCCGTCTTATAGAGGAAGCCATCGAGATGGAAATGATTCAGGTGGTGGCGGAACAAGATGAAGTCTTAAACAGTGGCAGAACCGGAGCAGCAACATACGTAAGTCCCGACCAGGTTGCTCAACTGCCTTCAATCAAGCGGAGCACGAGGGACATAACAAGACTGGATCCCCGCAGTGACGGTAATTTCAGTTTTGGCGGGAGAAATTGGTTGTATAACAACATATCCCTCGACGGTTCGTACTTCAACAATCCCTTCGGTTTAGATGATCCAGCAGTGGGAGGACAGACCAATGCTGAGCCCGTCCCCTATGACGCCATTGAGCAGGTTCAGGTTTCCATCGCTCCATTTGACGTTCGGGAAGGCGGGTTTATTGGTGCCGGTATCAACTCGGTAACGAAAAGTGGCACCAATCGATTCAGAGGATCGATCTACAGTTTCTTCAGGAACGAAAGCCTGATGGGGAATAAGGTTGGTGGTGAGGACGTTATTGCCAACCCGGATTTATCGTTTAATCAGTCGGGTTTTACGCTGAGTGGTCCCATTATACAGAACAAACTGTTCTTCTTTATTAACGCGGAACTGGAGCGGAGAGATGATCCTGGGACGAACTTTGTGGCTGACAAGGGTGGCAATGTGGAATTCGGGGAATCACGGGTTGAAGCGTCGGTCATGGACGAAATCAGTCAAATAATGAATGACGTCTACGACTATGATACGGGACCCTACGAAGGATTTATCCATGAGACAGACAACAACAAGCTCCTTTTGAAGCTGGACTGGAACATCAATGTTAACCACAACCTGACCTTTAGATATAATATGTTGGACGCGGTGCGTGCATTGCCTCCACACGGGTTTGTTCTCAGTTTCAACAATACTGGCCGGGGACCCAACTCAAGCAGCCTTCCCTTCCAGAATTCGGGGTATAAGATAAACAACGAGCTCAATTCCTATGCCCTGGAAATCAACAGCACGTTTGGTAGCAAGGTGGCCAATCGGCTCTTTTTTAGCTATAACAGATTCCGCGATTTCCGCGATCCCTTCAGTCGGGATTTCCCCACCATTGAAATCGGGGAGGCGGGCGTGACCTACACGACAGTGGGGCATGAACCGTTCTCGATCCACAATATCCTTGACCAGGATGTTATTCAGGTCACGAATAACCTGAGCTACTTTATGGGCAAGCACGTTCTGACAGCCGGGTTCAATTACGAACGGTTCAAGTTCTTCAACTCATTTAACATATTTCGTCACGGGCTATTTATGGTTGCAGGGGATTTAGATTATCTGTTTCCTGGTGCCGGGTTCTTGGATTTCTTGGGTGCCACGACGTTTTCATCCCTGGATAATTTCTTCGCCCGTACGGACGAGGACAGTGCTGACTTTTATGACTTCAATGCCTTAGCTGACTGGAACGTCGGCGGTTCCGGTCCATACAAAGGTGAAGAAATCGACGTGGCCCAGTTGTCCGTTTATGGTCAGGATGAGTTCTGGCTGAGTGACAACGTGAAAGTGACGGCCGGTCTGAGGATCGATATTCCACAATACAACACAGAGCCGGTAGACAATCCCTTTTCCCGGGAGTTGACTCTGCTGGATGAGAACGACGAATCTGAAACGGTGGACCAGAGCAAGCTGCCCGACGCTTCACCGCTTTACTCGCCTAGAGCTGGTTTTAACTGGGACGTGAATGGAGATCGTTCCTTTCAGATTCGGGGCGGCACCGGTGTCTTCACCGGTCGGCTCCCCTTCGTCTGGGTGGGTAACGTGATATCGAATCCGGGAGTCAATCTCAACCTTTATCCAACAATCTCGGAAGACGAGGCGCTGGATGATCACCTCACGGATGATGGTGACGGAAGGCAGGGAGGACTTGAGGGTACCAAGTCTGTATTGCAACAGTCTTTTGATCTCAATGGCATCGATGCGGATTTCAACTGGCCGCAGGTTTGGACCACCAATTTGGCCGTAGATAAACAGCTGCCTGGAAACATGCTGGGAACGTTGGAATTGCTATACGGCAAGGACATCAACGCCATCTATATGCGGAATGCTGACATGATAAAGCCGGACCGTACACTGAAGGACGGACGACCGTACTTCACTGATGGGGATGGTGTCTTTGAATTGAATCCCGATGGGGGTGCCGGGGTCTACGTTCTTGACAATACGGACGAAGGCTACAACCTGACGCTGACGGTTCAGCTACGCAAGCAGTTCGAGAATGGACTGAATACCAGTCTGGCATACACATACCTACAGGCAAAAAACAACCTGAAATCTACCGAGATTGCCAGTGTCTTGTGGCAGAATCAGCCGGTTCAAGGTGATCCCAACAACCCAAGAATCAGCTGGTCTGAATTCGGAAACCCCCACAGGATCATCGGTAGTGCCAACTACCGTCATGTATGGTCGACAAATATGGGTACCAGTGTGGGTCTCTTCTTTGAGATGGCGCAAGGGAACCGGTATATTTATTCTGGAGGCAACCGATATTCCTTTATCTATTCCGGCGACGTGAATGGGGATGGGTATGGGGGTAACGATCTCATCTATATTCCCGAAAGTGCCAGTGACATAAATCTTGATGACCCCGATGACTGGGATGCCTTAGACGCATTCATCAAACAGGATGATTATTTGAGTGAACATCGTGGAGAGATATCCGAGAGATTTGGCGCCATAAATCCGTGGTTCAGTAATATCGACCTGAGGGTACTTCAGGACTATTCAATGGATCTCGGAGGTCAAAGACATACGGTGCAATTGAGCCTTGATATTATGAATGCGGCTAACCTGCTAAGTTCAAATTTTGGCGTACGGAAAGTGGCTAGCCCGGCAGCGACTTCACCCCTTAAGCTGGTAGGCTGGACGGACGGCGGAGAGCCAATCTTTGACTTTACCGGACCTTCCGAGACGTACATAGACGATCCGGGTGAGTTTTCGCGTTGGCGGGTTCAGCTCGGCCTCCGATATCTCTTCTAATCACCCGGATTTGACCTCCGACATTCTGTCTGGCTGATATTTACTGAGATCGCAAACCCACCTGGCGTTCGATCCCTGCCTTCAGCGTCGCTTCGATCTGTGCACGGGTCTTATCCAGTCACCATCCAACGTGATCAGATCGGCTCGAGCCAGCGTTGATGCGTCCTCCGGAGTGTCTCCTGCTGCCCTGATGACTACTGCGATGAGTTTTTCTCAGGTACGCCCTCTGTAGCGCACGGCGAAAACTGTTAATGTCTGATGGTCGAGAAAGTTCAGACCGGATCGCATTTCGCACCCCCTGAAACATCTCAAGCATGGTGAACGGTTCTTTCCGTTCATCATACATACCTCAATCCCATATCCAAAAGCCGGCTCAAGAGAATTGGGTCATAGAGATGGTTCAGAGGCCGGACCGTCTCAGCACGACTAGAAAAGGAAAAAGTTGGCACTTGTAGAACCAAATTGACTTAACCAGGTACAAGAGGAATAGATGTGGTGACCTGCATGCTAAAAGATGTGCCAATGTTTGAGTTGGCGAAAAGTGGTCGAAGGAATGGGGCTAGTCAAACACAGTATCTTAGGAGTACTTACATGAAACGTTTTAGTGGAAGTATCTTAATCGTCCTGGCCCTCATCATTTCCGCGAGCAGGGCCGAACAGCAAAACACTCAGCAAAACATTCAGAAAACGCTTAACCGGTTAGTATCAGCGCTGAATCAGCATGATTTTGACGCGTTAGCGCCTTATTTGTCCGCAGATTTTTCTTTTAACGGATATGATGGTAAAATGGGGCGAACGATTATGCGTCAAATAGTCGCGCAATATCCCAACACCATTGAATCTATTATGATTCAGAAGTTCGAAGAAAAAGGTCAACAGTTTATCGTGTCAGCAGAGTTTGTCTTTCAAAGTGAGCGGGATATAAAAGAATTGATTTTGTCGAGTGACTATAAAATCGTACAGGCACCAATTGTACAGATCCAGTTGGCGAGCTATCCAAGTAAGCAAAATTCGAAACATTCTATAACACCGTCGCTAAATGAGGTAATTCCGGCAAAAATAGTGGCCCCCTTCCGCCTGCTGGGCCGTCTAATTTCCGTGGCGGCAGAAATTGAAGGTGTGCGAGGCAATTTTATGATCGACAGTGGTACGAGTGACTTTGTTTTGAATGCAAAACGTTTTCACCAGCTGGCGGAACAAGCCCAGCCTGCAGACCGGACACCACATGGAGCCGGTGGAGCGATCAGAGATGCCAAATGGGTTGAGGCATCCGGTTTTAAATGGCAGAATGCCGAACTCAGTTTGGTTAAAGCCCAGATATTGGATTTAACCCATCTGGAAGAAAACATAAAGACGGAAATAGTAGGGATTATCGGGGCGAATTTCCTGCAGAACTTCACAATAGAATTTGATTTTTCCCATAAAACACTTACGCTTTTTTCAGAGAACCCGATGGATTCTTGGCAAACAGCACCCAATCAAGTGATAGATTTCACAATGGTTAACCATATTCCGGTCATTGACGCCCAAATTGGAAATTACTTCTTGCGCTTGGGGATTGATTGCGGCGCAGAAGAAGCCATGTTATTTTCGAAATGGGAGGAGCCGCTCAACACCCATTATGAATTCCTGAAAAATGACACTCTCAAAGGAGCCGATACGAATTTGCAATTGGTGAAGACTGTACGGTTAGATATGTTTAAGATTGGCAAAATTCAATACGAAAATCACTCATTTGTAATAGGCGATCTAAAATGGGGGCATGAGTCAATCATTGATGGTTTGTTAGGCTACGAGTTTTTGAGTCAATTCAGGACAGCAATAGATTTTCAAAACCGAAAATTATATGTCTGGGAACCTGTGAATGACTCCGCAAATTGATCCGTATCTTTATGACTATCCCGGATACCACTGACCTTACCGCCAGAGGTTGTACCAGTTTTAAGTTAGGCGAGATGTGGTCCAAGGAATGGGGGCTGGTCACACGCTAAAAGTGGGCCAGTCATATACTTACACCGTTCGGAACACATTCTGTTTGTGATTTGGTTCATGGCAGCTGAAGAAGAGATACTCATCCAAAAGCACCACCAAACTGTGATTGAAAAACGACCGGGAGTGGTCGGTCTTCGTGCAATCCAACAAGGTAGACACTCATAAGTCCTGATACCACTTTCCCAATTCTTCGCCGATCAAATGCGGATTGTCTTCCTGTAAGAAATGAATCCCTTCACCTATGTCAACCGTTTGAAGATTCTTCAGGTTTTGCTTGCACCAATCAAGCGTTCTGGCGTTGATGATACCGCCGGGCGTGCCGTAAAAGAGCAGTTTTGGCAACTCAGACTCCTGCAGCTTTTGACTGTAGTTGGATATCAACTCATGCATGTCGGCCGGTTTGCCGTCGATCGGAATTTCGCGGGGCCATTGACGCACCGGTTTGCGGCTTCTGATCGTCATGTAGGGTTCGCCGTAGCAGCTCTTTTCTTCTTCAATCAACTCGCGGACAATCGATTGTGGTAATATCTTCTTGAGAAACATGTTCATGACGCCAATCATAAGCCAACCAACACCGGGTGTACGCATTAGCTTAAAACCCACTTTGAAACCGGAAGGGAAGTCCGCCCAGATCATCGGCTTCACCATCGACTCCATAAAAGTGATTCCCTTGATGTTGTCCTCGTGTCTCATGGCATAGTGGAAACCAAGCGCGGAACCCCAGTCGTGAATAACAAGAGTGATGTTGGACAACTCTAGCTGCTCGATCAACCCTTCAATATATTTTGAATGGTCAACGAAGCGGTAGTCGAGATCAGGCTTGTCAGATTTGCCCATGCCGATCAGGTCAGGTGCAATACATCTTCCGTGAGGTACTAAGTAGGGAATAATATTGCGCCACAAATATGAAGAAGTTGGATTACCGTGTAGGAAAAGAATTGGATCTCCAGAGCCCTCATCGATGTAATGCATATTGGCGTTGTGTATCTCAATGTACTTGGATGCGAAAGGAAAATCAGCCGAGATTTCTTTGAATGTCTTCATTTATTACTTCTCAAAACTAATACTTAATGGATTGACCTGCACCCCAAGAGTTGCACCATGACCATTAGACCGGAGGCTACCTCTGCTTCCGCTTTGCTTCCCACCTGTCCAGCCGGGTGAGGCCGCCACTTCACGTGTGTTCCGTGACGGGTTTGCCTCTCAAGCGCCCCACCAACTGGGGCACGGCGCGCATCTCTCAGCCAGGTACCGCAAGCACGGAGGCCACCACATATGAGATCCCAAGATAGCCCAGCACCAGTAGTAACTCGGTAGCAATTATCATCGTGACGATCTCTGCCCACCAGACACCGTTGATCAGGTAGTCGCCCAGGCTGCTCAACACCAGCAACCCAACCAAGCCGTAGCGCGGCCATTGTCCGAAGTCACGCCCGAAGCCGATGTTCACTACTTCATTTACAAGCCATAAGGTGAAGGCAAGTCCGATCCAGAGGGGTATGTTGCCGATGCTGATTACCCCACCGGGGCGAAGCGCAGTCAGTGGGCTGATGAGGAACAGAATCACCAGGCCCGAGATTAGGCGCAACCCCCGCCCGATGAGGCCGGGCCGAAAAAAGGTCCCTGCTTGCTGCAGTTCAAGAGCCATGGTAGCGGGACTCCAATGTGCCCTTGCGGCGCGAAAGGTACAATCGGAAGCTGGTCTCGGACAGGGCGGTCGGCTTAGCACATCGCTCGAGCGGATGCTCAAACAGCGCGCAAAAAAGGCGATTGGATTCGAACAAGTTGATGCTGGATAATAGTTGAAGCAAGCGTCGGGCGCTGCTCAGCTCGGAGCCGTTAGTTTCCATACTACCACGTGGTCAAAGGGTTTGGTCTGAAATTAGGAGAAACCTATTGTGAGCGTCAACTTTCATTTGTCTTGGCTTTTTGAGTTTCAAGCGGAGGGTTGTAAATTTCTTCCGTAATGTTTTCCAGGCGCGCAAATAACGGTTTGTACACAGCATTCGCGTTTCTCTGCACCTCAGCATCCATGGCCTCCACAATTAGGGTTCCACAGGATCAACTGACGATTCAGGAAGGGATCGACAGTTCAATTGATGGGGATACGGTGTTGGTAGATACCGGGAGATATGTGGAGAATATCAATTTTAATGGGAAGAACATTGTGGTGGCGAGTCTGTTGCTGGTAACAGGCGACACGTCCCATATCTCCCAGACCGTGATCGATGGAAGCAATGGGGCCAGCACGGTAACGTTCGAGAGCGGGGAGGATTCATCCGCGGTCCTAAGAGGGTTTCATATCACCAATGGGAAAGGGGCAGAAGTTAATAACCAGTATTATGGTGGTGGAATTTCGGTCATTAATTCTTCCGGTCCCCGTTTGGTCAGTCTGCTGATCAGTGACAATGCAACAGACTATATAGGCGGCGGGATACTTTGTGAGGATGCCGCACCAAAGTTGACAGATGTGACGCTTAGCCGTAATGTGGCCTATTATGACGGTGGTGGGATTTACTGTAGTAATTCCGTCGTTAGTCTCGGGGATGTGGAGGTGAGGCATAATACGGCTGACCTGGGAGGTGGGATTTATTGTGATAATTCCGAGTTGAGTTTGTCCAATGCGACTTTTTGGGGGAACAGTGCCTCAGCGGGAGGCGGGATCTACTTTCTTTCATCTAATTCCACGTTGGAGAACGTGAAACTGAGGGACAATTCGGCTGAACGGGGTGGGGGAATCTTCTGGGTTGATTCGAATCCCGTCTTTGATTCCCTACATAGATGCAATATTTACTCGAATCACGCTAACGTGGGCAGCGACCTATACGCCTATGAACCGCCTGTCATTCCGGTAGTGGTGGACACTTTCACGGTCATGAATCCCACCAGCTATCACGCATTCTTCCGGAACAATTTCACGTTTGATATCCTCCATGCCAAGATAGAACAGGTCGAATCCGATTTATATGTGAGCCCGGATGGAGATGATACTCATAACGGTCTATCCCCATCGAGTCCTTTGAAGACCCTGTCGTATGCCCTTTCGATCATTCTGGCCGAAGATCGGCATCCTCACACAATATTCCTCGATCAAGGGACCTACAGCCCTTCCACCACAGGAGAAGCCTTTCCCCTGAGTGTGCCAGGTTTTGTCTCACTGTCGGGGGAATCTACAGACGATGTCGTTCTAGACGCTGAGGGAGAGAGTGGGGTGATAAATTTGGGTCAGGCTGAAGGGGTTCGCCTTGAAAATCTTACTGTCACGGGTGGTTCTGCCGTGGTTGGAGGAGGGATATACAGTAGTTCATCCAGTCCAGAATTGGTTAATGTCACAGTGAGTGGGAATGTGGCTCATTATCTGGGTGGCGGGATATATTGTACAGATTCCAGTCCAATTTTGGTGAATGTTACGATGAGCGGCAATGTGGCTGATTACGGAGGCGGGATTTATTGTACCAATAATTCCAGTCCGGTAATTGCGAATAGCATTCTGTGGGATGATTTCCCCGAGGAAATCAACTTTTTTGCCTTCGGGGCTGAAAATGACGTGGCGATCTTCTACAGTGATCTTCAGGGTGGAGAGAATGGAATTGTTACGAATGAGAACGGATCGGCAAACTGGGTTTCGGGCAATATCATGGCAGACCCCTTGTTTGCAGACCCTGATGGCGGTGATTTCCACCTCCAGGAAACTTCCCCCTGCATCGATGCCGGCACAGCGTTCCTGGTTTTGGAAGGGGACACACTGGTACTTCTGCCGGATACTGCTTACGAGGGCAGCGCCCCTGACATGGGGGCGTTTGAATCACCCCAACACCCCGTGGGCGCTGTAACAGAGGGGACCTTACCCGCCGAATTTGCTCTCTACCAGAACTACCCCAACCCTTTCAATGCTATCACCACGATTGAGTTATCGGTTCCCAAGAAGCGCCGGGTCGTGCTCACGGTTTACGATCTCTTGGGAAGAGAAGTCAAGACGATTCTGAACCGGCCCATGGAGGCAGGACAGCACGAACTTCGGTGGAACGCAAGCGAAGTCCAGTCCGGCATCTATTTGGTGAGGATGCAGGCCGGGGATTTTATCCGGACTCGCAAGGTAACCTTGCTTCGCTAGACGTCATTTTCCGTGGCCCTCAAGAAGAGAGTGGAACTGGCAAATGATTAACGTTGATTGTCCCGACATATCGTTGCTTGATAACTAACTACGTCTGACGGGGAATTCGTCAGCTCAGGTTTTCCTCGAAGTCCGGGCAACCGTTCTCCCCTGCGTTGCTTGACTCTGATCCCTTGAACACCTAAACTCACCTGTAAGCTGGGGGATCCTCTAGTTCACCGGGGCTTCTCTTACCTGTACAGAGAATTCGAATCTAATTATTGATAAAGAGGAGGAGCAATGATGGAAAGATTCTTGATTCAATCGCGCCACGACCCAGGCGACTGACTGATGATCTTGGACCAGGTTCTGGCACAAGGATATCTGACCCATTTTGATTGGGGATGCGAGAGTGAGAACCATTGCGGATGGGCGATAATAGAGGCGGAGGACGAAAGCCAGGCACGTATGGTTGTCCCCACGCTACTAAGGGGAAAAGCTGAGGTTTTCAGGGTGACAAAGTTCGCACGTGAGGACGTTGCGTCTATGCATAACGAACATTAGGGCGACAGAAGAAGATTCCCTGTCTGAATGATCATCGCCCCGATCTTTCGTTACTGACTAAGCCACACATAGATCATGTGTGTCCCCGCAAGAATCAGGAGAACACCCCACAGGAATCTCCTTGTGAGAATCTTTGGGTCTGTCTCAACAATGTGGTCGGTCAATCTCTCGATTCGTATGACGACCTTCGGGGCAATGATCAATAGAATGCCGAAAAGACCCACGAAGATTCCCGTAGCCAGGAAAAACATGTTAATTCTCAACTGAATTCCTCAGGTCAATCTTGAGCCTGTCCACTACCCTCTGGTCTCAATTCTTTTGAAATCCGCTTCACCGTTTCGTAAGAGCCATCCAGGATCTCCAATGAGGTGTCTGTCTTCTGGATGAGATGACTCTTTTCGGGTACCAGGTCATGTCATTTCACGTCGTACTGGAAAACTCGTACATGCGGAAGAAGAGTACAACATTTTGCAGAACTTTTCAATATCAATTCAGGTTTTATGCACTATATTAGGTCTCAATAGCATGGAGCGAACCATCTCCTGATGGTTCAGCATCATCGGGAGATGATGCAGTCCACATTCAAGTGCAGTGTCGTGCTAAGAACTTAACTATTTGCAGGTTATTACCTGGGTGCGTTGCCGTTGCGGCAGGCAGGCGATGACTCGTTAACGAATTAACCCATGGTGCACTAGCCGCACCGGGAGGGATTTTGGAATTAAAACGAGCAGATGTTGTACTCACCCGTGGCAGTTCATTTCTTAGCGCTCTCATCCGGTTCTTCACTCGAAGCATTGGGGAAAAACGGACAAAGGTCAATCACGCTGGCATTGTTGTGGAAGGCGGACCGGTGGAGGCGGCTGTTGTTGTAGAGGTCTTAAGTCGCGTGAAGCGCCACAAGCTGTGGGACCGGTACGGTCCTCCGGGCAAGTATTCAATTGCGGTCTACCGGGAAAAGAATCTCTCCCGGGGCGAAGTCGAAACAATTGTCGGTGCGGCGGAAAGCTATGTTGGCCGCAAGTATGGCTACTTGAAGATTGTCGCTCACCTGTTGGATTGGCTGCTGCTGGGCGCCTATTTCTTTCGGCAAATTGCCAGAATGGACAAGTACCCGATCTGCTCCTGGCTGGTCGCCCACTCCTTTAGCAAAGGGGGTAAACATTTCGGAGTCCAACCTGGGGCAGCCAACCCTGATGACATCTGGGATTTTATCCAGGAGCATCCGGACATTTACGAAGAGATCCATCCCCTCAGACCGCTCGAAGTGACTGGTGACAAGTGACGCGTAACGAGTTACGAATCACGTCGGAGCGAAGCGCAGATCCCGATGAACATCGGGGCATCACAAATTACGTCCGGAGAGGGCAGGCTAGGAGATCCGGGTGTAGCCATCAATGAGCTCTTGCCTTCGGAAGCAGTTCAATGTGTGATCGTTAACCATTCCCGTAGCCTGCATGTGCGCATAGCAGATCGTGGATCCCACAAACTTGAACCCTCTCGGGCGGAGATCATCACTCAGCGAATCGGATTCGGGACTGGTTGCCGGGTAATCGGTCAAGGTTCTGATTTCATTCACAATGGGCTTGCCATCCACGAAACGCCAGACATAGGCATCGAAGCTGCCAAATTGATCCTGGATGTCCAGAAACTTCTGGGCGTTGTTGATGGCCGCCCGCACCTTCAGCCGGTTGCGGATGATGCCGGGATTCCCCAGAAGTGACTCAACTTTCTTCTCGTCGTATCCGGCAACTTTTCTTGGATCGAAATCATCAAAAGCGATTCGGTAATTTTCCCGCTTCCGCAGCACGGTATACCAGCTCAGTCCTGCTTGTGCCGCTTCCAGGGTAAGAAACTCGAACAGGAGCCGGTCATCGTGAATGGGAACGCCCCATTCTCTGTCGTGGTAATGGACGAGATCTTCTTTGTCCAGGTCTACCCAGGGACACCGGGGTGGTTTATCCGTTTTGGCCATCCTTCATGTTCGTTAACGTTACACGGTTAGTGGCTCTCTTCTCTTCAAACGCACCTATACAGCCTTTGCATGACTTTTAATCACCGACAGTAATTTAGGAAGCGTAAGGCCATTGTCAAGTCTGGAGTTGACAAATCATCAGCGGCAGTAGCCCCGCCGCTGGCGGGATTTCCGCTGCGCTCCAACAGTAGGCAGGGGCCGCAAACCAATTAACCAATCACCAATCAACCAGTTACCCAGTCACCTAATCACGAGGTAGCAGTTGGCAGTAGGCAGTAGAAGATCCAAGAACCAAGAATCAAGAGAATAGACACCAGTAGGCAGTGGCAGCAAACCAGTTAACCAATCATCAATCAACCAGTTACCCAGTCCCCTAGTCCCCTAATCTCCCAGTCACCTAATGGACGAGGTCACGGCCCTGATAACTGACCCTGGAGAAAAACTTAGGACGAATGTCCAAACCATCTTTAATTTTTCGACTTTAGAAGACCTCTTTTGGGGTTTTCTTCGTGGAGCGGTGGTGATACCAAAGAAGAGAATCACAGCAAAAGGATTTGGACAAAAGTTATGATGAACAGCCATATTCGTTTCCAGAGGGCGTCGATTTTTCTGGTTCTTCTTGTACTATGTTCTGGGGAGTTTGTCCATGGCAGGGATCTTTCCGACCCGCGGGACACCCACTTCACCTTGAAGCGGGCAATCGCTGTGGCCTTCGAAAACAGCCCCACTTTGAAAGAAGCCCGGCTCAACCTGACTATCGCTGACGAGCAGGTCCGGGAAGCATGGAGCAACGTGTTACCGCGGCTCTCGACTAATGCGTCCTATTCCCGAAGCATCATAGAACAGTCGATTTTCCTCCCGGCTGTTTTTTTTGACACCACCGCGAGCAGTGATGATCAGATCTCGGTGAAAGTGGGAGCCGACAACATCTGGGGGGCTGGCGTAACGCTGAGCCAGCCCCTGTTCCACATGGCGGCTTTCATCGGCGTGGGCGCCGCAGGTCGGGTTCGGCAGCTGCAGTCAGAGATGTTGCGGGGAACCATTCAGCAGGTAATCACGCGGGTGCGCCAGGTCTACCTCAATGCACTGCTCAGTATTGAAGAAGTTCAATTGACTGAGAAAAGTTTGCAGCGTGTCCGCCAATCACGAGAAGAAGCCCAAGCCCTGAACCGTGCCGGGATGGTAAGCGACTATGATGTCCTGCGCCTGGAAGTCCAAGTGTCAAACCTGGAGTCACAGTTCCATCAGGCACAGATAAACCGGGACGCTGTCAGGCGCAACCTCCTTGTGGAGCTGGGACTCCCCCTTGAATTGGACATCACCCTTGAAGGTCGCCTCAGTGAACTGGACCTCCAGGAGGCGGCTCTCAACACACCAGGCAACCTGGTCCTTTTGCATCAGGCGGGCTTCAGCGATGATACCACCCCACAGTTTCAGCAGGTATACGAACGGGCGCTCCGGAACCGAAGTGATCTGCGGCAGATAGAGATCAATATCGCTCTGGAAGAAGCTCGTCTGGCGGCTCAGCGAGCGGAATACTTCCCTTCCCTATCGTTCTTTTACAATTACAGCTTAACTGCGCAGGAAAACTTGGCCCCCGATTTTTTCGGTGAAAAAGCTAGCCAGCGGAGCGACTTTGCCATTGCCGGCATCAACGTGGAGGTACCTCTGTTCAGCGGCTTTGCACGGAATGCCCGGATACAGCAGCAGAGGGTCGTGGTGCGTCAGGGTGAAATTCGGCAACAGCAGCAACAGCAGCGGGCTGAAAGCCGTCTAAGAACTCTGCTGTCCAGTCTGGAGGGTGCGAGGTACCGTGCGGAAAGGCAGCGCCAGGCGCTGGAGCAGGCTCGACGGGGATACGAGATTGCCACCGCACAATATCGCACGGGAGTAGGTTCCCAGCTGCAGATCACCGATGCTGAAGTGGCCCTGCGCCAATCGGAATTCAACTACTCCCGGACCATGTTCGACTACCTGACGGTTCGCACACAGCTGGACGCCGCCGCGGGAACCGTGCCCGTAAGTCTGGACGAACTTGATTCTGACCTGAACACCCGCCACTAATGAGTTTAACCCAAGTCTGGAAGCAAATATGAGCTTAGAACGGAGCACTGTAACCATGTGGAAGTTTGCACGAAGACTCACCAACTCAACCCCTTGGACACTATTCGTGGGTGTGAGCGCGGTTTTGTGGACCACCACGTGTTCTTCATCGGAGAATTCCGCGGAGAATCCGGGTACTTCTGAAGAAGGGGAAATGGCTGTCTCCCGGATAGTGAATGTGGAAGTGACCCCGGCTGCGACCTCCGACTTCACCGATTACATCCGCATTGTGGGCGAAGTAGAAGCCTGGCAGGACGTGACGGTGGGGGCAGAGGAAAACGGTGTGATCGAACGGTTCTTTTTGGGTAAGGGCACATCGGTGCGACAGGGTCAACCCATTGCCAAATTAAAGGACGACATTCTCACGGCACAAGTGGAGGAAGCGAGGGCGGTGGCGGACCTGGCACGGGAACAATATGAGCGACAACAGGAGCTGTGGCAGAAGGACAAGGTTGGCAGTGAGCTTGCCTATCTGCAGGCCAAATCCCAGGCTGCCGCTACCGCCGCCCGACTCAACATGCTCCAGGCCCGCTTGTCCAACACCACGGTACGGGCGCCAATCGGGGGTATATTTGAGGATCAGTATCTGGAAGTGGGAGAAATGGCGGCCGTGGGATCTCCCCTGGTGCGCATCGTAAGAACTGACAAGGTCAAAATCACCGGCGGTGTTCCCGAACGGTTTGCTCTCTCCATTCACCCCGGCGACAGCGCACAGATCACATTTGACATATTATCCCATCAGCAGTTCGTCGGGCGGATCGACTACGTCGGCAGCACGGTAAACCCCGATAGCCGGACGTTTCCTATCGAGATAGTTCTGGACAATCCGCACCACGAGATCAAACCCTCGATGGTGGCCAATCTGCGGCTCGTTCGAGTACGCCTCAAGGAGGTCATCATTGTGCCCCGGCAGGTGGTACAACGGATGGAAGACGGTTACGTTGTCTACGTGGCCCAGGAAAACCGGGGTGAGCACTTCGCGTCCACCCGGCCCGTACATCTGGGACCTGCTCATGGGAATCAGCTCGTCGTGGACAAGGGGCTAAGTGTGGGCGACCTGATCATCACCGTGGGCTATCAGCAGGTGGACGAAGGGAGCCCCATCCGCCTTGTAAACCTTGGGACCGGAGCTGCGGGCGGGAAGAACGACTGATGGCCGAACGCAGGCACATCGAACCGGTATTCAGGGAGTTCAAACTAACCTCCTTTGCCATTGACCATGCCACCAGCATACTGGTTCTCACCGGGATCGTTATCCTCATGGGGCTGAGAGCGTACCTCACTGTTCCCAAGGAATCGGCTCCGGAGATCGTCATCCCCAACATCATTGTCAACACCATCTACCCCGGCGTTGCACCAGGCGATATTGAAACCCTGTTGACCCGGCCTCTTGAAGAGGAACTTAACACCATTACCGATGTAAAGCAGATCACCTCGGTTTCCGTTGAGGGGTATTCCAGTATCAACGTAGAGTTCATAGCGGGGACGGACATGAACGAGGCCCTCCGAAAAGTCCGCGAGCGGATTGATGTGGCGAAGCCGAAACTACCCGCCGCGGCGGAAGATCCTCGCATCTTCGAGATTAATATCTCGGAGTTTCCTATCATGCAGGTGAATATTTCCGGTGATTACGGTCTTGTGCGGTTACGGGAAGTGGCGGAAGATTTACAGGACGAGCTGGAACAAATCGCCAGCGTACTTGAGGTGACCCTGTCTGGCGGATTGGAGCGAGAGGTCCAGGTAGACGTGGACCTGGCCAAGCTCAAGTTTTACGACCTCTCCTTTGATGATGTCATTAATGCCATCCGCGATGAGAATGTAACCACTCCCGGAGGAGCCATGGCTGTCGGCGCCATGAAATACCTGGTACGGGTGCCCGGAGAATTCACGGCCACAGCCCCCATCGCCGATGTGGTGATCATTGCCCGGCGGGGGCGGCCCATTTACGTGCGAGACGTGGCCACCGTTGATTTTGGCTTCAAAGAGAGAGACAGCTATGCCCGGTTGGACCACTCCCAGGTGATTTCCCTGGCTGTGAGCAAACGGAGTGGAGAGAACATTATCGAGACGGCCGAAGCGGTTCTCCAGGTTATCGCTGAAGTGAAACCTAAGTTTCCGATGGGGACCGTGGTCAAGATCACCTCGGACCAGTCTGAAGACATCAGGGACATGGTGAGCAGTCTGGAGAACAACATTATTTCAGGGATTATCCTGGTGGTATCCGTGTTGCTCTTTTTCCTGGGAGTACGCACCGCATCTTTCGTGGGACTGGCCATTCCCCTATCGATGCTCCTTTCCTTCAGTATCATTCAGTTGGCCGGTTTCACCATGAACTTTGTGGTTCTGTTCAGCCTCATCCTGGTCCTGGGAATGCTGGTGGACAACGCCATTGTTGTGGTGGAGAACATCTACCGCTTTCGTGAACTGGGCTACAGCAAAGTGGAGGCCGCCAAGCTGGCTCCAGGAGAAGTGGCCATGCCCATCATCGCCTCCACCGCCACCACGGTGGCGGCATTTCTCCCTCTGGCCTTCTGGCCCGGGATTGTGGGGGAGTTCATGAGGTTTTTGCCTCTGACTCTGATCATCACCCTGAGCGCATCCCTGTTTGTGGGGCTGGTGATTGTCCCCACCCTTTGCTCCCTCTGGTTGGAGCCGGAAGGGACCCGGAGGGCGAACCTGACTCGTTCCATGCGCATGGCCCTTGCGGGCGCGGCTCTACTGGCATTGCTGGTGGGGCTGGCCACCAACTGGCTCACCACTATCCTGCTTACTCTGACGGCGGGCGGGCTTTATCTGCTTCACCGTTACCTTTTTCATCATGTGACATATTGGTTCATGAGCCGGGTTCTTCCTGCCATCCTGAGGATTTATGAACGGCGGCTCAGGTGGGCTCTGGAACACCGGCTGCGCATGCTGGCAGGATCTTTCCTGGCTTTCGTTGTGACCATGGTCGCCTTCGGTCTGTTCAACGCCGGAGTGGAATTCTTTCCTGAAAACATCCCTCCTTTCAGTGCATACGTGCAGGTGGAGGCCCCTCTGGGCACTAATGTCAATCAAACCAATCAGACCACCCTGCGCATCGAAGAGGCACTCGCCAAACTTCCGGCCGACGTCGACTACGAGTCCCTGGTGGGGACGGTAGGATCCAGCCTGTCTGGAGGGTTTAGTGCCCGGGGAGGGACGCACCTGGCCACGGTGGCGGTACAATTCGTGGATATTGAGGACCGGTCCTATGATACCTTTAATACTCTGGAGCATATGAGGGCAACGCTTGACGAACTTATTGCCGGGGCCGAGGTTTCGGTGGAAGAACCCAGTATGGGACCGCCTACGGGGGCTCCTATCAACATCGAGATTTCTGGACAGAACCCTAGTATTCTGAAGCGATTGGGAGACGAGGCAGTGGCACAGCTGCAGCGCTCCCGAATTTTCGGCAAACTGGACGGACTGGAGAGTGACATGGCGGACGCCCGGCCTGAGCTCGTGATTGAGGTAGACCGGGAAAAGGCTGCGCTGTACGGACTCAACACGAGGGATGTGGGCTACACCATCCGCAGCGCCATCAACGGCACCGAGGCCTCCACCTATCGTGACAGTGAGGATGAGTACGACATCATTGTCCGACTGGCCAAACCGTATCGCGATGATCTGAGCACTCTGGCCGATCTCACCGTTGTGAATGAGAACGGGCAGCAGATCCCTCTCTCGTCCATAAGTACCTGGTGGGTGGGGCAGGGCTCCGGCGATGTGAATCGCAAGAATCTTGAGCGGGTGGTGACCATATCATCCGACGTGCGCTCCGGGTACAATGAGAATGCCGTGCTGCGGGAAGTCCGGCAGGAACTGGCACGATTTGAAGCATCCCTTCCATCGGGCTACCAGCTTCGTTACACAGGTCAGCAGCAGGAACAACAGGAAGCCGAGTCATTCCTCAGCGGTGCCTTTATGATGGCCATTCTCCTCATCGCGTTGATTCTTATTTCACAATTCGATTCCGTGTTTAAACCCTTGATCATTCTCAGTTCCGTAATCCTGTCTACCATCGGAGTTCTCATCGGGCTGCTGGTCTTCCGCATGCCCTTCGGTATCATTATGACCGGCCTGGGGGTGATCAGCCTCGCCGGAGTGGTGGTAAACAATGCCATCGTTCTTATCGACTATATCAACACCCTCCGCTGGCGCGATGGGTTGGACCGGCTGGAATCCCTGGTGACTGGCGGAATGACCCGCTTCCGGCCGGTAATCCTCACAGCTATAACTACCGTCCTGGGACTGGTCCCGTTGGCCGTTGGACTGAACATTGACTTTTTGGGGATGTACTCCCGGTTGGAGCCCGAGCTCTACTGGGGAGGCGAGCAATCGGCGTGGTGGGGACCCATGGCCATTGCCGTTATTGCCGGGCTTACCTTCGCCACGTTTCTCACGCTGCTGTTGGTTCCAGTCATGGTCTCCACTCTGGATAGTGTAGAAGTCTTTTTCAGGAGGTATTTCACGCGCAGAGGCGAGGAATCAGGTGCTGGACTGGAATCAGCGGCCACAGGCCTAGCGCCGTCGCCGGAATAAAGCAGGATCTGGCTGGATAACCCTCACATCACGGCGTTCAACTTCTGTTACATCAGGGAGTTGGGCCACAGGTTTCGCTGTAACAAAGCCGTTCCCCACCTTTAGTCTGAATGTGGATAAAGGACCCGACCGTATACGAAAGGCGGGATTTGAGATGCGGACTTCCGTTCACACTTTACTGTTTCTCATTACCCTAACCGTTGCCTTACAGGGTCAGTCGGGGAGATTCGTCAGAGCGGCTAAGTTCCCAAAACCTCCGTTGATTGATGGCAGAGTTGACGAAGAAGTGTGGCAGCTGGCAGAAGAGATTGGGGGGTTTATCCAGTATGAGCCTGAACACGGTCAGCCTTCCCACCTCAGTACGGTTGCACATATTGGCTACGGTGACGAGGCTCTTTACGTAGCCTTCACTTGTTACGATCCTGAGCCGGAAGGGATTGCCGCCGCGGTTACAAAGCGCGACGGGAGTCTCGATGACGATGATGCCGTAGTTGTCATGCTCGACACTTTCAACGACAACACCACCTGCACCTATTTCACGACAAACAGCCTCGGCACGCAATCGGATGGAAAGGTCGCCGACAACGGCCGATCAAGAAACGAGAGTTGGGATGCCACATGGCTCTCCGCCGCAGTTCGAACCCCGGAAGGATGGACGGCAGAATTCGCAATCCCCTTCCGCATCCTCAGGTTTGAGAGCGGAGAGGACCAGACGTGGGGTGTTAATCTGGGTCGTTTCTACCCGAGACGCCAGGAGAAGAGCTACTGGGCTGGACCTCTTGAGGACGAACGGCGTGTCTCCCAGTTCGGAGATTTGACGTATCTGGACCTCCACGGTATAGTCGAGCGCCTTGAGCTGATCCCCTACGCGCTCTCCCAGGCCGAAGAGGGGCAGACACCGGGGGGGAAAGCCGGTTTTGATCTTCGCTACCGCATAAGCAGCAACCTCGGCGGCGATCTGACTGTCAACCCCGATTTCGCCACAATCGAAGCCGACGTGGAGGAGATCAACCTGACGCGATTTGAGCTCGAAATCCCCGAGAAGCGCCCCTTTTTCCTTGAGGGAGGTGAATTGTTCCGCCAGCGGGTCCAGCAGTTTTACTCCCGGCGAATTGGGGACATCCCCTGGGGGCAAAGCTCACGGGCAAGGTGGGTACCTGGGATTTGGCCCTCATGGGCGCTCAGTCGGAATTGATGGACCACGGATCAGATAGCTCCGATGCAACTTACACCGTCGTTCGGGCCAAAAAGGGTCTGTTCGGCTCTTCCAATATTGGCTTCCTGGCGGCCAACCGGATCTACGGCACTGATAACCAGGGATCAGCGGGCATGGACGCCACCCTTTTCTTTAGCGAGACACTAGGGGCAACGGCTCAATTTGTCCGTGCCCACGGCCCCCTCCATGATGGCGCCACGGCGTGGTTTCTCCGACCGGCCTTCGACAATGCTACCAGCCATTTCCACGTTCGGTACTCCCATTGGGATGAAGGACTCCTGGAGAACATGAATGTTGTGGGCTTTATCCGCGATGACAACCGGAGGGAATTCGACACTAACTTATCCCATACCCTCTGGATGCAGGAAGGAGCCGTGGAGGAGGTCGATGCTAGAGTTAATTACAATCACTATTGGAGCCAGGCGGGTGTCTTAAGGAGCTGGGAGCTGGACGCCAAGTGTGATGTGACGTTTACCAACAAGTGGGAAATTGAACTATCCCACAATGACGAGTTCAAGCGCTACGAAAAGGACTTTCGAAACCGCGAGACGAAGGTGGAGCTGGGCTACGACAGCCGCGCTGGCCGTTCGGCCAAGATTTCCTTCGGACTCGGGCGCAACTACGAAAGCGACCTGCGTCGCTTCGGCACACACACGACCCTCAAGGTCACAGACGCCTGGAATGCCAGCTACAGCCTCACGAGACTATGGCTTGACCCCGACCCGGAAACTGAAGGAACGTGGATTCACGTGCTGCGATCCAGCTATTACATCAATAAAGATTTCTACCTGAAGCTCTTCTACCAAATCAATTCGGTGATCGATAAGCATAATGTACAGGCAGTCTTGGCCTGGCGCTTCCTGCCGCCTTTCGGTTCCCTACAGATTGCCTATCAGCGTGGCACGTCCCGTTTCGGTACTTCCTCTGACCAAGGCAATTCACTTTTCACCAAGCTGTCATGGGTATTCTGAAGAGATGGCTGCCACCACTCGATGCGCAGAGCAAAAGAGGTCATCATGTTCGGACACGCCTTTGTCCAGATAGTCTTCGTTTGCGTGAGATCCAGTTGACAGTCTATCCCATGATGCGCTCCGGACATTGCTGACCTCCTCGGGCTCTATGACGCATAGTCCTCCTTCCTTTGGGACAGGCATCAACATAACATTTCCATGAATGGACAATCGTGTCCTGTTTTAGAAATATAAAAAACAATGCTATCAGGGTCTCCTTCATTGGCGACATCGACCGGGGAATGACAGGATCGAGAAACAGCAACTTTTGGGGATCCACCATTGATGTCATGACGGCCTGTGAGAAAGGAGTGGCACTTTCTCCTAAAGATGGGAATATCAGGGATAGCCGCGGGGTCGCCAAGGCACTGACGGGGGATTTTGAAGGCGCCATTGATGATTTTGAAGCATTTGTAGTCTACACATCATCCGGCGAGGCGCGGGCATAGCGCCAAGGCTGGATCGATGCCCTACGCTCAGGTGAGAATCCGTTGACGGCCAGGATTCTTGAGACGCTCCGAGGGGAGTGATAATGTTGCGCCTTCGAGGCCAACGTTGGGAAGGCAAGGAACCCCCACTTGACGATCCACCAATTCAGCAGTTGAGATGGGGGTGGGCCAAGGACCTGCCTCCTAACTTGAACATTGGTATAACTCTTGGGGAGAAGGTCATAATAACAAACCAACATCCGATATAGAAATGTGATACAAAACACAGTAGATGTGTTAAAAGTTTATCAAATTTTAATAGCATAAATGAATCATAGAGAGTTTTACTGAATGAAACCGATTTCACGGGCAATTCAAGAAGCTATCAAATCAACCGGGTGGTCCGATTTGACCTGGGCGAGGAAGCTCGATGTAACATATCAAACGGTTTGGGGGTGGCGGAATGGGAAACAAGACCCGCACCAGCGTAACATCCTGGCAATCGCTCAGGTGCTTGGATGGGAAGTTGTTATTAGTGATGACAAAAGTGAGTGTGAATTCAAAGCACTGAGACAGGAATTGCCTGGAAATGTTCAAGAACTGTTTCAGCTAATGAGGTGGGAACATTGGACAATCAAAGACGGGAAGGAAATGCGTTTTGACAGATTTACGGGAATTATGCAAGAGTTCAACAGAGAATTAAACGAATGGGTAGCCTTGGGAAACGATCCACTTGATTCGGAGGATTAATAAAATGCTTTAAATCACATGAATTCTATTCTATCGCCTAGTGGAATCCACTCGCTGAGTCTCTCCTTCTTTGCCTGGTTTCCTCATGAACATGGCTCGTTTTCTTGTAAGATGATTTCTGTTCTAAGTAATTGATTCGCTTTTTCCAGAACATAGACTCTGAATCTGCTCAGGATCATAAGCAACCCTAAACCTGAGGGAGTGAGATAGATGACGAGTTTCCTCCCAACATGAAACAAGACAGGACAAAGACAGACGACAAACTTGAATATGAATTGATTGAAGGGCGGAATCGGGTTAACGAGTTGGACGCCTTAGAGGGCGATCGCAAGCGTCTGGAGGCCGAGCTGCGCGACTACGCCGCTCAGCAAGCAGTGCTGTCACAACTCAGCCTGCACGCCTTCCGGGAAACTGACCTACAGGCCCTGATGGAGGAGAAGAAGGCCGTGGTGCTAGAAATTCCGCCGGAGGCCGATGCCCTACTGCTGCGCGCCGGCGTGGGCTGGATGCCACAAGACTGATTAAGGATGAGATGCCGGGAGTCAACATAATTATCCTGACGGTTTTCGATCTGGACGCATACAGGGAAATTGCACAATCCAAGGGTGCCAGCGGCTTTGTGCTCAAGAAAAACCTCCATACGGATCTGTTTCCAGCCATTCATCAAACTCATGATTGAAGCTGGGATTGATTGTGCCGTTTCAGAAGTAAGTATTTATCTCATGGAGTCCGTATGAAAGATCAACAAAAAACTAAGAATCAGCTTATAAAAGAATTGGAGGAATTGCGCGAACGCGTTGCCGAACTTGAACTCGCCGGCCCGAAAGAGAGCGAGGAGCGGTTCAGAACTTCCGTCGAAAATATGCTTGATTGTTTTGGCATATACACGGCCATTCGTGACGAATCGGGAGTTATTGTCGATTTTCGAATCGATTTTATTAACGCAGCAGCCTGCGGAAGTAACAGAATGACCAGGGAAGAGCAAATTGGAAAAGGGCTTTGCGAATTATTACCGGCCCACCGTGAAACGGGCCTTTTCGATGAATACTGTCACGTTGTCGACTCGGGCAGGCCCCTGGAGAAAGAGACCCTGGAGTACGAGGACGCGTATGGAAAGAAGAGTCTTTCCAGAGCATTTGACATAAGAGCTTCCAAGCTGGGCGACGGGTTTGTCGCCGCATGGAGGGACATCACCGAGCGTAAGCAACTGACAGAAGACTTGCGCTTGAGTGAAGAACGTTACAAAAGTCTGTACAATTCTTCCAAGGAGGCGATTGGGTGGGCCGATATCGATGGAACGTTGCTCGATGTCAATGATTCGTTCTGTACCCTGACGGGCTACTCGAGGGAAGAACTGCTCACCGGCAAGAAATATCAGGATTTAACGCCTGAGGAGTATCACGACTACGAAGCCAAAATGGTGGGTAGTATGATCAGAACAGGTGAGCCAGTAGAGTATGAAAAAGAGTACATCAAAAAGGACGGATCACGTGTTCCGATTCTTCTGACAGTTTTCGCAGCCTTGGGAAAAACTGGCCTGCCAATCGGAGTAGCTGCGATTGTCAGAGACATCTCCGAGCAAAAAGAATCCGAGCATGACCTGCGGCAAAGCGAGGAGAAATACCGGCAGCTTGTATCGACTTCTACCGATGCGATCATACTGGTCGATGCCGAAACGAAGAGCTTCATTGAGGTCAACAAGGCGTGTGAAAAGCTCTACGGATACAGCCAGGAAGAGTTCAGACACATGACGGTGAGAGACACCTCTGCAGAACCGGAGAAGTCTGATGCGGCAATCAAAGACATGATCGACGGACGTCTGAAGAGAATCCCGGTCCGCTATCACAAAAAGAAAGACGGCACCATATTTCCCTTGGAGATATCTACCAGCACATTCATGATGGGCGACCGAAGGGTACTGTGCGGGATCGCCAGGGATATCTCCGAACAGCTGAAGGCAAGAGAGGAGCTGGAAAGGCGTCGAAGGGACCTGCGCAGATTGACCATCCGATTAGTTACTGCTCAGGAGGAAGAACGGAAGCGAGTTTCCATGGAACTCCACGATGAGTTCGGACAGGCATTGACAGCCGCGCAGATTAACCTTGCTTCCATCAAAACTGAATTGCCACCCGGTTCACCTTCTGATCTATTGGAGAAATTAGAGGAAACAAGTTCATTGACTGATGAGTTGCCGGAACGTTCTCGGGAGTTATCACTGGAATTACGACCCACCCTGCTCGATGATCTCGGCCTGGCACCAACGATTCGGTGGTATACCGATCGGTTTACGAAGAGGCTCAATGTCAATGTCGAAGTGAATGTGGGTGATTTTGAAGAACGACTACCAGGGGAGATAGAAACGGTGATTTACCGCGTCATGCAAGAAGCTATGACGAATATATCCCGGCACGCGGAAGCCAGGAATGTTCGTATAGACCTGAAGCGCAAGAAATCGTCAGTTATGATGTTGGTTGAGGATGACGGGAAGGGGTTCGTTGTTCAGGCCGTGGTAGATCGGGAAACACCCGAGGGAAGATTAGGATTGATTGGGATGGAAGAAAGAGTGGGCTATCTTGGTGGTAGTTTGGATATTCGATCTACCCCTGGCAAGGGAACCACGATTAGGGTAGAAATGCCCATGGAGGAGGTCGTATGAACCCCATTAGAGTTTTGCTGGCTGAAGACCACACCATTGTTCGCAAGGGTCTTCAGGCCCTTTTGAACGGTCAGGGGGATATAGAGGTGGTAGGCGAAGCGGAAGATGGCTTTGAGGTTGTAAATAGATCTCAGGAACTTCATCCCGATGTGATTGTGATGGACATTTCCATGCCCAACCTGAGCGGGTTGGAAGCAACCCGGCAAATCAAGAAACTGCTGCCAGAGATAAAAGTCCTGATTCTCTCGGTGCACACTAGCGAAGAATACATCTTTCAGACCCTTCGGGCAGGTGCCTCTGGGTATGTCGTGAAAAAGGCTGCACCCGAAGAACTCATTACCGCCATATACAGTATTAGCCAAGGGGAAACCTACCTCAGCCCGGCCGTATCCAAGGTGGTTGTGGAAGAGTATGTTCACCTGGCTGGAGAAGAAAGAAGGGAAGATTCATTGGACAGACTGACTGCAAGGGAGCGTGAGGTGTTGCAGTTGATCGCCGAGGGGAATACTACCCGGGAAGCAGCAAAGAAACTCTTTATCAGCGTCAAGACTGTTGAAACCCACAGATCGCGTTTGATGAGTAAACTCGACATCCATGGAATAGCTGGGCTCACCAAGTTTGCGATTGGCAGGGGATTGATAAGCGGAGAATTGTAGCGGCACAGGCTTTGACCGTGTCTAAATGAACATTGATTTCAACCGTTCGGATAGTCTACACACGAATTAGCCTCTTCTTTGTAGGCAACTAGAGTCTATACAAGTCCCTTTCGAGGAGCTCAGGTCTCATATCTCCTCAATCGTAAGACTGTTACAGAGTCCCTGACGGACCCGTCAGGAAGTTTCTAATAGATAATACAGGCTTTTCCTGCAAAACATCGGGGTTTTGCCCGATTGTTAGTTCAGCTTGCCTTGGCGTACTATTTAATGTATGTTTTCATATACTAACGGTAACTCACTTGGGGATGGAATCCGTAAGGATACCATAAGAACCCTGATAGTTGATGATGATCGCCGTTTTCGCGATCTGGTCAAAGTTTTTCTCGCCAAGGAACCGTCAATACGGGTAATAGGTGAAGCTGTGAATGGCAAGGAAGCGATTCTCAAGACCCGAGATTTCAAGCCGGATGTCGTTCTCATGGACGTGCGCATGCCGGTGATGAACGGGCTGGATGCCACAAGACTGATTAAGGATGAGATGCCGGGAGTCAAAATAATTATCCTGACGGTTTTCGATCTGGACGCATACAAGGAAAGAGGACAAGCCAACGGTTCCGGGGGCTTTGTGCTGAAGAAAAACCTCCATACGGATCTGCTTCCAGCCATTCATCAAGCTTGTGATTGAAGCTGGGGTTGATGTGTGGATCTGGTTGAATCAAGAAGGAGGGAACCGGCGAATATTGACAAAATAGAGATCGAAAAAGAGTTCAAGTTTCTCCTGGATAAAGTAAGGAGAAATAGAAACTTAGATTTTAGCCATTATCGGCCGCAGGTTTTAAAAAGGAGAATCGAACATAGACTACACCTGACCCAATGTGCTACATATCTGGACTATATAATGTTACTTAATAAAGATCCTCAAGAGTATGACAGACTCATTGAAAGTTTGACTATAAAGGTGAGTGAGTTTTTTCGTGATCCCCCGGTCTTTGATCTATTAGGAGAGGTTATCATTCCGGAAGTCATTTCTCAAAAGGAGAAGCAGGGTGGTAAACGGATCAGGGCCTGGTCGTGTGGATCAGCATTGGGTCAGGAAGCATTCAGTATGGCGATACTCTTTTGCGAAAACCTGGGCAACAGGTTGAATGATTATGATGTACAGATTATAGGGACAGACATAGATCAGAATGCCTTGGAGCAAGCAGCATGGAGCTCATATGAGAGCAAGGCACTAGGTAAAATGAAGCCACACTTACTGTATAAATATTTTACCCGGTTTGATGATGACTATATAGTGAACGATCGCGTGAGAGCATTAGTTACTTTCAGATACCACGATGTGGTCTCGGGTAATCCCATGTCCGAGGTGGATTTGGTTTTATGTCGGAATCTGTTGATTTATTTTGAGAGGGAACTCCAGGAAGAAGCGCTTTACAACATTCACTCTGCCATGAAGTCTGATGGTTTGCTCATCCTGGGCATGACTGAGACGCTACCAGTACCAATGGTTGATTATTTTGAGGCGATAGATCCAATAATAAGGGCATATGTGAAAAAATGAGACATGAGACTAAGGACTTAATAACAAATGAAGTGGAGGACTAAGATGAAATTGAATGCGACAATTGCAAGTAAGTTGTTGTTAGGCTTTGGGATCGTGCTACTGATTTTTGCAATCTCTGGAGTGCTCACTATTACTCTGCTTCGGGATATTGGCAATCACTTGGATAACATAATCAGTGTAAGACAGCCTGCAAACGCGGCAGCTTATGAGATGGAGATCAATTTGATTGGTACAGGATTTGGCCTCTTAGGCTATCTGGAGGATCGTGATCCAAAGCACTTGGAGCGTATCAAAGACGATATAGAGGATTTTGGAAAATATCACAAAGAGTACAGAGAATTGGAAAAGACAGAGGAAGCTAGAGAGTTAGCGATTACGCTTGGTAAGGAATACGATACGTTTAAGGATTTAGCCAACAAGATTATCGCATTAGAGGATGAGCAGGATAAAAAGATAGTCACTTTATTTAACAACCATGAGTTGATGGACAATCTTTTGGATGAGAAGATTCAAGTGTCCATCAAATCAGGTGAACCTCAAGCCTATGAAAAGATGCAGGCTGCAATGGAGTTGGAAATTAATGTCAACGGAATTGCAAAGGGTCTGGGGGAATACTTGAGAACCCACCAGACACAATATGAAGATCGTGTTTTGAAGGATGAAACAGATTTCAGACGTTTCTTAAAGGTGTATGAAGGTCTAAGTCTCACATTCGAGGAGAGACAATGGGCATCAGAGATTGGCCGTCTTTTTGAAAATAGTGCAACGCTTTCCGAGGAGATTATCAAAATAGATAAAGATATAGGAACAGGCCGGGATGAATTTGTTAGGATTCGAAGAAGTATGGATGTTCTAATGGATGATGAAATCCAGGTTCGTACTAACAAAGATCTTGAAATCTCAGAGGATGAGGCCAAGAGATCAAACAACTTTGCCACTACTATGATTTTGGTTTTTCTACTAAGTGGAATCATTATCGGCAGTCTAGCTGCAGTTTTCATTACCCGAAGCATTACAGGGCCGCTTATCATGGTGGTAGACAGAGTAAGTGAAATCGCTGGGTCAGCCGGGGATTTAACTGCTGAAGTACCGGTGACGACAAAGGATGAAGTTGGAGATCTGGCTGGTGCATTCAACAAGATGCTGCGAGGACTGAAGGAGATGATCATAAAGATCATGGGCAATGCCGCAAGCGTCTCAGCGTCCAGCCAGCAGCTTTCCTCATCCGCTCAACAGACCAACGCATCGGCTCAGCAGGTATCATCCACAATTCAACAATTGGCAAAGGGAGCTCAGTCACAGGCCGAGCGGGTTGAAGAGACTACCAGGGTAATGGAGCAACTCAATGCTGCCATCACGCAATCAGCACAATCAGCAGGACAGGCAGCCGCAGCATCCACCCGGGCCAGCCAGTCTGCGCAGAGAGGAGCCGAGACGGTGAAAGAGAGTGTTGAGACCATGGATAAGATATCCGACACCACCACGGTTACTTCTGAAGCAGTAAGCAAACTAGGCGAGCGTTCCGAACAGATGGCAGAAATTGTAGACGTTATTACCAATGTTGCTGACCAGACAAATCTTCTCGCGTTAAATGCGGCCATTGAGGCGGCCAGGGCAGGTGAAGCGGGTCGAGGATTTGCCGTGGTTGCCGAGGAAGTAAGGAAGCTTGCCGAAAGTTCAGGTAAGTCCGCATCGGAGATAGGAGATCTAATTAAACAAACCATCAAAGAGACGAATGAAGCGGTAAAAAATATGGATACCACTTCTAGAGAAGTTACTGCGGGGAAGGACCTTATTACGAAATCGGGCGCTGCTTTGGAAGAGATTGTGGCTGCGAACCAGAATGTATCCACCATGCTTCAGCAGATCTCGGCTGCTTCCCAGCAGATGTCATCTGGTGCCCGGCAGGTTGTAGGCTCGGTGGAAGAAGTGGCGACCATTGCCGAAGAAGCTTCCACTTCTACTCAACAGGCGGGCGCCTCCACACAACAGATGGTTGCTACCATGCAGGAGATGACCTCCAGCGCCCAATCTCTGGCTGAAATGGGTGTCGAATTGAACAACCTCGTTTCCGAGTTTAAGACCGGCGAAGAGGTGGTGAAAAGAGCTCCAGTCAAGCCGGCTCCCCCAATGCCGAAACATCGGCCGGTGACACCCTCAGTAGTACCCTTGAATGAACGGCTTTCTGAAGCAAGAAAAAAGATGGAGAAAATTAGAGAGCCGTTTCCACCGGAACCGAAACCCACTTCACCAAAGCCAGTTCTGACAAAACCGGTCGCAGTTAAACCAAAACCATCAAGACCGGAACAACCGAAACCAACCCTGTCACAGCCAGTTCCAAAAAAGGTTAAGAAGGAGATAAAGCCGGAAAACAAAGTAGAGAAAAAACCCGGAGATAAAGGGGGGTAATACTATGCCGGAAAAAGAAGAGAAACCAACAGGTGAAGAATTTCAGTTCGTCAACTTCCGGCTAAGGGAGGAGGAATTTGGGGTGGAGGTCAGCTCTGTGAGGGAAATAATCAGGGTAACGGATATCAGTCGCATACCGGAAGCTCCCTCCTTCATACAAGGAGTGACAAACCTCCGTGGACAGATAATACCGGTAATTGATTTATCAAAGCGATTTAACTTGGTTCCCCTGGAAACACTACCGGAAAGTGCCCGGATCATAGTGACGGGGGTAAATGAACAGATAGCTGGAATACTGGTGGATGAGGTTCCGGAAGTATTGAAAATTGTTGAAGAGAATATTGAGCCAACTCCAGAATTAATTCAGATCGAGATAAAAAAAGACTATATAAAAGGGGTCGCCAAATTAGAAAATAGGCTCATAATTCTTCTGGATTTAGAGAAGGTATTAGCTCCCCATGAAGTAGTAGAACTGGCTGACCTTAGTAGTCCCGAATCGGAAACATAGCTGGAGGTAAACCAATGGCAAGTATCTTAATCGTTGATGACTCCAAATTCATGCGCAAGATGCTTTCAGACATCCTTACTGAAGAGGGGCACCAGATCGCAGGAGAAGCGGAGAACGCCATGGAAGCTATTGAACTATACAAAGTGCTCAACCCTGATCTGGTGACTCTGGATGTTATCATGCCTGAGGTTGAAGGAGTTGATACATATTCTGCCGTAAAAGAGATAGTAAAAATGGATTCCGGGACCAAGATCATCATAATAAGTACGATGGGGCAAGAGGAAATAGTCAAAGAATACATTGAAGCCGGAGCTAAGGATTTTATAATCAAACCCTTTCAAGCTTCCGATGTAGCAAAGGCTGTAACTAATGCAATAGTGAATTCTTAGGATCAACTAATAAGGTATGCATATTACATCGGGCTATGGACATTTCGGTTGGATTAGGTGAAATAAAAGTCACTCAATCCCCCCACGTGCTAAAGGCAATTGGTCTCGGATCATGTGTTGCTGTGGCTCTGTATGATCGCGAGGCACAAATCGGGGGTATGGCTCACATTGTGCTTCCCTCTTCTGGAGAATCTTTGGATAAAGCCAATTCTCTAAAATTCACAGATGTAGCCATCGCCAGAATGGTTAACGAGATGCAGAGAAGGGGCGCGCAGATTCAAAACATAAAAGCGAAGATATTTGGTGGTGCAAATATGTTCCCAGAGATCATTAACGCTAGCAGTGATATGGATATTGGTGAACGAAATATCATGGCAGTCCGTAAAGAACTAGATACACACAGTATTGAAATCAGCTTCGAGGAAACTGGTGGTCATATTGGGCGTTCTGTCATACTTGACACAAAGGATGGTTCAGTTGTAGTGAGCAGTGCCAACTTGAACAGTCAAGAAGGCTAAAAAGAAATAGACATGGTTAAAAAGAAGACACGTGTTCTGGTTGTGGACGATTCAGCATTTATGCGAAAACTTATAACAAACATAGTCGAGTCTGATCCAGAGCTGGAAGTCATTCAAACCGCTCGCGATGGCGTTGACGCCCTAAAAGCAGTCCACAGACTCAAGCCCGACGTTGTTACCCTTGACATTGAAATGCCAGAGATAGATGGTATTACTGCCCTGGTATACATTATGGAGCAATTCCCAACACCAGTGATTATGGTGACTGGTTTAAGCACGTTCCTGGGTGAACAAACAATCAAAGCACTGGAATATGGAGCCGTGGGGTTTATACAAAAACCCAAAGGAGCGGTTTCTGCGAATTTCAAAGACCTTAAAAAGGAGTTAATCCAACAGATAAAGCTTGCTGTCAGAGTTGATATGAAGAAACTAAGACCGATTAAGGTGGGAAGGGCTGTAGAGAGAGTATCGAAACCAGTTCACAAGTCTTCTGACAAGATTATAGTCATTGCCAGTTCATCAGGAGGCCCGAGGGCCTTATCACAGATAATTCCGGAGCTACCTGTGGGCCTGGCTGCAGGGGTGGTCGTAATTCAACATATGCCGGCCGCATTCATCCAATCCTTTGCAAATAGGCTTGATTGGGAATCGGTATTGGATGTGAAAGTTGCTGAAGATCTGGAGCCTGTTCTGCAAGGAAAGGTTCTGATTATGCCAGCCGACCATCATTTCAGGATTGTTTCAGAAAGAAAGAATAAACAATTAATCGAGTTGATTCCTCTTTCACGAGAAGAAAAAAACCGACTAATATCGGCAGATGAAGTGATGCTTTCGTCTGCCCCCATTTATGGAAAGAATGTGGTTGGAGTAGTATTGACAGGCATGGGAAATGATGGTACCGAAGGTCTAAAGGAGATAAAGAAGCATGGTGGTTACACAATCGCAGAGGCTGAATCAACTGCCATCGTATTTGGGATGTCAAAAGCAGCTATTGACGCGGGGGTTGTCGACAAGATTATTCCATTACCTGAAATAGCGAAGGAGATCGTTAAGACAGTTAACAGTTGACAGTGTGCAGTCTACATCAAAATTATGAAGGAAGAAGATTTTAGATTTGATTCTGAGAACCTTACAGTGAACCAAAGATCGCTCGATTTTATTCACAAAATATTCGGTTTATCGGAACGATAGTGATGGAGATATCAGAATATCAGCAGCTATTCCTTTCTGAGGCGCGGGAGATTCTCCAGTTACAAAATAAAACTCTGGTCGAACTGGAGAAGAACCCAGCGGATGTATCTCTGTTCCATGAATTATTTCGTTTGAGTCACACATTTAAGAGCATGGCTCAGACTATGGGTTATGATAATATTGCTCAACTTACCCATTCGATGGAATCCACCCTGGCAGTGTTGAAAAGTGAAGTACCACAGGCAGAGACTGATATAGTGAATTTACTTTTCAAATCCCTGGATACTCTGGATACTCTGATTGAGGATGTACAGGGGAACAAGATTGAACCAATAGATGTGGCTCCCTTGATTGAGAGATTTGATTTGCTTGCTTCCACAATCTCATCAAATAAAGGGAAATCTAAGAAAACAAAGACATCAAGATCCGAATCGTCTGATAATCTTTACAGGGAGGTGAACGAAGGAAAAGACATCGAGGCAACTGCTTCCACAGGTGAAATTCAGTCGGTACGCATTCCCTTGACTCATCTGGACAGCCTCATGGATATCACGGGTGAATTGGCTATCAATAAAATCCAGCTCGATCGGATATCGAAGGCAATTGAGAATGAGACTCTGGAAGAAGTGGTGGCTCAAATGTCCCGGTTGACTTCCCAGCTTCAGGATCAGATGATGCAGATCAGGCTTATACCTTTGGAACATATATTTTCTCCTTATCACCGGTTGGTGAGAGACATTGCAGTGGCTCAGAAGAAGGAAATCGATTTGATCATTGAGGGGAGCAACATCGGTCTGGACCGGAGCATACAGGATGAGATAAATGAGCCGCTGATTCATATCATTAAAAATGCAGTTACTCACGGGATTGAAGAACCCAAATTGAGGAAAAAACTTGGTAAGGAAAGAAGGGGCACGATTAAGCTGATCGCCCGAAGAGAGAAAAACTCAGTCGTCTTGGAACTGTCCGATGATGGGCGGGGGATGGACATAGAAGAGATAAAGGAAGCTGCAATAGCAACGGGAGTCATCAGCGAGGAAGAACTTTTAGATCTTACCGAGGAAGAAATAGCAATGCTTATCACCTACCCTGGATATACCAGGGCAAAGACAGTAACTGAGGCAGCCGGCAGGGGAATGGGTCTGAATGTATCGAGGGTTAAAGTGGAATCTTTGGGGGGGACATTAAACATTGATAGCAAGCCCAAAGAAGGAACCACTATATTTTTAAAACTACCTCTAACTATGGCTATAGTCCAGGCCATGTTGATTGGCATTGAAAATGAAACCTATTGTATCCCATTATCCTTTATTGCTGAAACAATAAAGGTGTCTAAACAGGCGATAAGGACCATGGAGCATCACGACATAATTTCCTACAGAGATTCCGTCCTTCCGCTTATCCAGTTAAGGAAAAAACTTGGTTTTCCAACTTCAGGACAACAATCCAACAATGGTAAGATTCCTATTGTAGTAGTTGAAGTGGGATCAAACAAGGCCGGTTTGATTGTAGATCGACTTTTGGGGCAACAGGATGTTGTGATCAAGACTTTAACCGGAATGTTGACAAGAATCAAGAACACGTCTGGTGCTACCATCCTGGGAACGGGAAAGGTAGCACTTATAATAGATATCGCATCGTTGTTCAAAAAGGAGATTTAGTATGAGTTTCAAAGAATTTGATCAAATCCGACTGGATGTGTTAAAAGAGATTTGCTCAATAGCTACCGGCAATGCGGCCAATAGTCTGTCAACGATGAGCGAAAGAAGAGTGGATATCTCACTACCTAATGTTATGGTTGAGTCTTTAGATAAAGTTGCTGACATCTTTGGGAAAAGGGAGAAGGACGTATCTGCGGTCTCCTTCTCGGTATCAGGCGAAATATCGGGAAGTATGGCTTTGGTCTTTTCCTATTCTCAATCTGTGAAGATTGCCAATATTCTTACAAAAAGGAATACATCTCAGGATAAGAACCTGGATGAGATGGGACAGTCAGCTCTAATGGAGTTGGGAAATATTGTAGCCGGGTCTTATGTGCGGGTACTGGCTGATGGACTGAAAATGAGGATCACATATTCAATCCCCGGATTTGACCACGATATGATCGGGGTTATTCTTGATGAAATCGTAGTTCGCTTACCTACAGAGGTGGAGTCTGCAATCGTCATGGAAAGTGAATTTATCATAAAAGAGGAGACATTTCTCGGGCAATTAATATTTATCCTAGAACCGAGTTCTTTGAACTCAGTAGTCAAGGCATTGGGATCACGGGATGAGCAAGGCCAGAGCAGGGAATGAGTGATGACAAATCTTACATTTAATCATGAACTTCTAGAAGTCTTTCATGAAGAAGCTCAGGATTTAATACAGGAAATGACAACGGACTTGTCTATTCTGAGTGGAGAACAAGATAAGGACAGTGAAGAACGGGGCAGAGAGCCAATCTATCGGCGTCTCTACCGTAATGCCCATACACTAAAAGGGTCTTCTGAGGTTGTCGGTTATTTCCGCCTGAGGGAAATCTCTGAAATCCTGCAGAGTATTTTCTTAAATGCCAGTGAAGGAAAAGCTGAATTTTCTACAAGTGAGCTCAAGTTACTTATCACAGGTGTAAATAAGTGTCAGAAGTTGATAGGTAGAGAGGAAGTTGTTGGCTATGAGGAGTTGCTGAAGCAACTAAATAGAATTCTTAAGCTATGAGAGTGA